>JAQYVL010000218.1 GCA_030145525.1 Desulfobacterales bacterium | reverse complement strand
GGGGTTCAACCGCAGGAATATATTTTGATATTTTGAGGATTGAACCCCTCATCCCAACAAAGAGATTCGGACCGAGGGGAAGTTTTGAAATCAATTCTACAGGGTTTCAGCAATGGATATCATTCTGTCACTCAGCATATTCACATAGCTGCCCAGTTCATTGTCATACCAGCCGTAAATTACGGCCTGGGTAACGGGAATCCTGACGAATGTATCTTTCAGGGCTAAGGAGATCTCCTTCGGGAGGTTCGGGACCTGGCCCATGTCAATTGAAACTTCGGCTGTGCGAGTGTGGGTTTCATGGCCTTCTATAATGGCGGCCGCCCTCGGCGTGCCGATGATATCGCCGGACACATTCTGTTTCTCCGAATAATGGAGATAGCGGTTCGGGTCATCCTCCGCTGCCTGGTGGTAGATATTGTTTAAAAACTCTCTCCTTAGCTGCTCGCCTTTCAGCTCCTCCTGAATGTTGATAACCAGAATGATCAGCGAACCGGTGCTTGTAGGTACCCTCACTGATTCCGCAATAAATCCGATCTCCTCCATCTCCGGAATAACAAGGCTCAACGCCTTGGCTGCTCCGGTAGTTGTCAGGATGATATTGTTCATGATACTTCTGTTTTTCCGAAGATCTGTTTTGCCTGTTTTCGGAAGCTTGTCGAGTACGACCTGCGAGCCTGTTGCCGCATGGATCGTTGCCATGGATGCGGAAAGGATCCGTTTGGAACCCAGAACATCAAGCAGGGGTTTGATCATGTGAGCAAGGCATGTGGTTGTGCAGGACGCATTGGAGATGAGTTTATGATGTCTGGAGTCAAAATCATTTTCATTGATTCCCATAACCGTTGTGACGGCATCTTCGGGCATGGGAGTTCCTTTATCCTTTATCTTAAAGGGCGCTGAGAGGATCACTTTTTCAGCCCCTGAATCAAGATGCCCCCTGGCGGACCCGCCGGGGCTGCTTGCCGGCAGGGTAGGGTCTAGAAACTGGCCTGTAGTATCTACCACCAGCCGTACATCATAATCACTCCATCCGATATCGGCAGGATTTCTTTCAGAACGCAGGAACCGCACACGTGTCCCGTCAATTGTCATAGTGCCGTTCTTTTCATCCAGATCGTGAATTACCGGCTTTGCCTTGTAGCCGTGAAGAAAGCCGTGAATCAGGCCGTAGGTAGAGTCCCTCTCCGCATAATGGGCGATGTCCTTCAGAGAGGTTCCGATTTCTCGACCCACATTTACTACCAGTTCGTCAAAATATTTTCTTTCTGCATTCTGCCATACCGTCAGTTTGCCGATCCTGCCAAAGCCGTTAATTCCCAGCTTTAATCCTTTTCCGTTCAGAGTTGAATTTTCCATTATTATCCTTAATCTACCAGTCAGCTTCTGGTAAAAAATAGACCCCAAAAAAAATTTTCAATAAATCCGAAAAAATATTCTAACTCGTGTCCATTCATTAATGAGATATTTACTTCTGCTTAAGCCCTAACAATCCCTTGAATACAGATCCTTCCTCCCCGTCAATGCTGATATAGTCCCCGGAATGCAGGCAGGTGCCGTTGAAAACAGCGGTTTTTTCTTTTTCATTACACACCAGATTGCCGCAGCCCACGACACATGTTTTTTCAAGTCTGTGGGCAACGACTGCCGCATGAGATGTCAATCCGCCCCGCGCGGTAAGAAGGCCGTCGCTTGCATGGATCTCAAGTATATCATCGGGAACGGTATCACCTCTTATAAGAATTAGCAAACAATCCGGCTCTTCTTTTCGCCATTTTTCAATTTCGTCGAGGGTGAATACAATCCTGCCGCTCATGGCTCCGCCGCTGACACCAATACCGTGTCCCATGAAAATTTCTTTCGGGATTATGTTGTCAAAATTAAAAACCAGCGTTTCCTTTCTTTCGCGCATTGCCATATCACGGGTCTGCAATAGAAAAAGATCTTTTTTGGTTGGTCCTTCAAAAGTGAATTCCATTTCCTGGGGACTCCATCCCTTGTCGTAGATAAGCTGAAATACAAATGCTTTTAGTTCATTATAAATTTCAGGAAAATGGGTTTCCAGTGTAACATCGGTTTCACGCTGTTCCATATCCTGCTGAACTTTTGAGATTGGAAGGGTTCTCACCAGTCCGGATACGACATCTTCTCCCTGATTTTCCACGGTAAAGTCGCCCCATAGCCTCAGGGAGTCCCTGGACATTCTGGGGCTGTGGGTAAACAGAACGCCGGTGCCGGACATGTCGGATATGTTTCCGAAAACCATTGCCTGAACGATTGCCGCCGTACCCCAGTCGTCCGATATCCCCATGATTGTACGATAGGCTTTTGCTTTTTTCGACTCCCATGACTCAAAAATATTTTTAATGCAGGCAAGGAGCTGCTCAAACGGATCTTCAAAGATCTTAATTCCAGCATCGAGGATTCGGGATTTGTATGCGAGCGCAACCTGTTTCATCTGTATTCCGGTAAGCCCGCTTTTATACGCGGTGCCGAGTTTTTGCTTGAAGTCGCTGATAATGGCATCAAAATCATCCCGTTCAAGGCCGAACGCCATTCCATAGCACTGCAGGAAGCGTCGATAAGTGTCCCAGGCAAACCAGGTGTTGCCGGTATTCTCAGCGATTCCCGCAGTGATCTCTTCATTGATACTGACATTTAAAAGGGTATCCATCATTCCCGGCTGGGAAATGGCTGATCCACTTCGCACGGAAAGAAGAAGAGGATTGCCCGGACTGCCAAAAGATTTACCGGAAATCTTCTCAAGTGCGACAACCTGAGCGGCAACCTGCTGCTTGAAATTATCCTCTGCCGGCCGGTAGCTCTCGATCACCTTCTGACAGCGAAATACTTCCGTTGTTATGATAAATCCGGGCGGGACAGGCCAACCGTAGCTTTTCAGTCTGAGAAGATTAAGCCCCTTGTTCCCCAGTTGTATAATGCTGTATTGGCCCTTTTTGGTTCTGCCTATGGTGGTCATTGCCCGATGCGGGTCATAGTTTAGAAGCAGCAGCAGGTTTTCTTTTGGAAGTTTTTCCGCCTGCTGGAAAAGAATATTCAGAATTCTGCTTAAAAGCAGGTCAAGCTGTGTAAGTCCTAAGGCGAGGGCTATTTTTTCCCTGAAGAAAATTTCAGATATCCGATGTTTGAGCTTTTCCCTGTCGGTGATCTGTTTTTTCGGAAGATATTTGGGGAGAATCATTTCTACAGAGAGCTGTGAAAGAATCCGGTCCAGGTTAATCCCGTGAATATTGTTAAAATAATCGTTGATGATATTTCTGACTGCCAGAGCAAACCCCTTAAAAATATCCAGATACTGCGTATAGGTAAACCCTCTGGTATTTAGGGCGTGGGATAAAAAGTCCATCTGGGTTTTAAACTCACCGGATGAAATTCCGTCGACTTCAAGGGCTTTATCAAAAAGTTCCAGGTGGTCATGTATCTGGAAAAATGAGGCTTTGGTAATCAGAGAAAGGTCAAAGGAATCTACAAGCTCCTCAAACAGAACATTTACGAGAGATTCAATCCGGAAGGTAAGCCCCAGTGCATCGAATTTCAGCTCGTGATAGCTGCCGTACATGGAGGGAATATCAATGGTGATGTGCCTTTTTTGATAAATATCCTCGCGGATTTCATATTCATCCTGACTGAGAATGATGGTTTTGAGCTTTTCGAGATAGTTGAGCAGACGGTTAATTTTTTTCTTCAGATCAGGCTCTTCTAACGCTTTCTTCAAGTGGTTCAGATCCGGAAAGGCTTCTGAACTCAACTGGTCGATGTAATGATCGATTTCAATAAAATTAAGGTTGTATTTCTGGTTGATGAGCTTGTAGAAAGATCTCAGAAGGGCCACACGTTCAAGATCGGTGGGTGATGCACCGGTTATCTCTTCCAGATGGCTTTTCAGTTCTTTCTGACTGATCGTCAAAAAATCAGCAGGTTTTGAGATTCCCTTTTTAACAAAATGGGACATGACTTTGTTAACGCCGTCTATATATGGCCCTTCTGTTTCGATCATGTCGTATATGGCGGGCGGGATAAAGGGTTCAAGCTGTTCTTTCTTTTTCGTTCTCCAGAAATTTAGAGTGGCCTCTATAAATCCGATTATCCGGTTGCTGCTTTCCACATGCCCCTGTTTACGAAGAATATGGTTCTGGATGTCTTTTCGGTGGCAGATTTCGTCAATTCTGGTTGAGATATCACGAAGCTCTCCTTCGGCACCGATATCATTGAAGTATGTCGGAAAGATCCGGGCAAGCTGCTTGGCAAGATTGTAGACGGGTTCGATATCATTGTTCAGGAATTGTGTGATATCCCGGGGGAAAAGATCCGTATCTTTTATGAAGACGCCGCTTATGGAAAGATTGATGATCAAGGCGGAAAGGAGCCTGACAGACCACTGGGGCTTACGTTCAATCAGCTTGAGCCATGTCCGGATGTTCTGGATATGATCGCTGTTGGCCTTTATCTGCCAGTCGTTTCCCACACCTTCAATCATGGGAGCCTGGAAGCCCAGGCCGATTATAAAATCAGTAAAAAAGTTTACAAAATCATTATCGTCGGTTTTGTAAACACCCTCTCCCATATTCAGGACACAGTTAAGAGCTGTTGAGGGGAAATCTTCAGCTCTCTCCTTCAGGATGGAAAACGTTTCTTCGAGAAGCCTCCTGATTTTGGAAGGTTCCTCTTTTGCGATAAGATAAGACAGAGACCTGTTGATGTCCCGGAGCGCTTCTTCATGGATAATCAGAAGACCGGATGTGTTCATGATATGGAACAGGAAGAAGAGCTTCCATCTCCTTCCCTTATCATTTTCCCCGCCTGTTTTGAAAAGTTTCTGGGGGATTTTCCGGTATGTCTCTACAAACTGTCCATAGCCGGTCAGCTCTAAAAGATGTTTAAGCATTTCACGGGAATCGACCTCTTCGGAATCGACAATTTCCCTCATTCTTTTTTCAAGGCTTTGGATACGCGCTATGGAAATATCCGTGAATATGCTTTTCACCTCTTCAGAAAGACCGGTATCGTCGATTTCTTTTTTAAGCCATTCCAGGGGATCAACCTCATTCAGCCAGTATGCATAGGTGTATTTGAAATACTTGACTGAAAGAAGATTGATGGATTCGTATCCCTGGGGTGATTCTTTAAATGCATTCAGGAAATCTTCTGCAAGACGCTCAACCCTGTAATAGCTTTTGACGAAAAGAAAAAAATATTCATCCGGCTGATTTCGGATATAGATAAAAAATTCATCCAGAACCGGTTTGAATCTGTTTATTTCAGGGCCGGAATCTTTTAAAATTTTCTGAAGAAAAAGAAGTAAATTGTCGGCAGCATCCGCTTTTATGGCTGTTTTTTCGGCAGATTCGATGGCGTCCATAAAAATTTTCATATACAGTCTTACAGCATGCGGACCTTCCGGGTGCTTTTTCAGGAGATGAAAATAATTAAGGGTATAGTTTCTGGCTTCTTTTACAATAAACTGCCAGTTTTTATATGGATGAGACAGCTCCTTGAGAAAGGTGTTCAGCCCTTCCATCAGTCCGTAATATTTTGACATTATTTCCTGGAGGATGGAGTACCCGGGATCTATTTGTGCATCGACATGGTAGTCGGTTATGTTGACTTCAAGGGCCTTTGATCTTTTTTTTAGCACTTCAACTTTTTTCATTGTCTGAAGATCCTCTGGAATGAAGCGGTCTTTTGCCGCAACACAGCGGTCTCTTGCCGCAACACAGCGGTCTCTTGCCGCAACACAGCGGTCTCTTTCACAGAAGAGTTAGCTGAACCTGTTTTTGTAAAGACTTTTTAGCTGGATCTCTTTTTTTATCCGGCTTTTGGTCTCTGACAGCTGGAGGGGTAGATGAATCCCGTATGAATTCATACTGCGGATCATCCGAATAGTCCACTTCAAAAGAACGGTCGCCTGTTTTTTCTATCGATATCAGTTGGTTCAGCAAAAGCTCCCGTTCCTGCTTTGTTATGACCGGGAATCCGTAATGTTGATTCGTATGTTTTATGGCTTTCCCGGTTTCGAGCCGGTTTTTAATAAATTCAATATGATTTTCAAGACGTTCATGAATTCTTGAGTTGGAAAATTCAACAGCGGTTTTCATTCTTGAGTTGATGGTCTCTCCAACGTTTTCATCAATCTCGAATCCGATGCTGTTTCTCCCTGCGGCCGCAGCTGCCAGCATGGTGGTCCCGATACCGAAAAACGGGTCGAATACGGTGTCCCCTTTTACGGAAAATATGCTGATGAGCCTGTAAGGCACTTCAAACGGAAATGCCGCGCTTCTTTTTCTGGCCTTTTTATCGTTGAGTTTCTGAACCGTTCCTTTCAGATCCATCCAGACATCTGAAAACCAGTTGTTTCTTTCTTCCCAGAAAATGGCACTGTTTCTGCGCCCGGTTTTTTTCGTTTCGCTATCAAAGGATCTTTTCTCTCCTTTTCGGAAGATCAGGATGTATTCATGCTCCAAAGTTACATAGGCTCCGGCAGGGAGCGTTCCGGAACCCATGAACTTATTCGGCGCATTGGTCTGTTTTCGCCAGATAATGGCCGGCAGTGGAGTGAACCCTTTAGAAAGCATGCTGTCAAGCACCCTTGCGTGATTCGGATACAGCATGAAATTGTCATTAATGGTGCGTACCGCGTCACCGATATTGATGCAGGCACAACCGCCGAACTTGAGTATACGGTAAACCTCATCCCAGACCCGGTCAAGCATCTGATTCATCAATTCAAACGATAACAGCCCATCCCGGCCGTCCATGGCTTTCCGGATTTTTGGGTCCTGTTCTGAAAAAAGATCATCCCACATCTTGATCATAGGGTAGGGTGGTGATGTAACGACAAGATCGATACTTTTGGAGGGAATTCTGTCCGATTTTTTTGAATCTTCGATAAAAAAGCGATGGGTTGTTTTCACGTTAATGTGCCTTTTTGTAAAACTGTCAGCTTCTATAGTATCACCATTTTTTTGAGAAAAGCGACTATCTCTTCAGGGTCATCCATAACTTGAAGGATATCAATATCTTCTTCTGAGATCATTTTATCTGTCAGAAGACGCGCTTTAATCCATTCAAACAGCCCTCCCCAGTAGTCCGACCCCACCAGTATTACCGGAAAGGGCTGGATTCGCTTCGTCTGGATAAGCGTCACCGCTTCAAAAAGTTCGTCAAGTGTCCCGAATCCCCCCGGCATAATAATATATGCCTGCGCGTATTTTACAAACATTACTTTTCGTATGAAGAAATATTTAAACTCGAGTTGGATGTTTGCATATGGATTGGGCTGCTGTTCAAAAGGAAGAATGATATTCAGGCCGATGGAGGTTCCTCCGGCTTCGGCCGCACCCTTATTCGCAGCTTCCATGATTCCTTCGCCCCCTCCTGTAATCACGGAAAAATTATTTTTTGCAAGAAGAGCTGCAAGTTCCTCCGCCTTTTTATAATTCGGATCTTTTGGTTTTGTTCTTGCAGAACCAAAAATGCTCACCGCAGGACCCACGTCATGAAGATTCTCGATCCCGTCAACAAACTCACCCATTATTTTAAACATGCGCCATGATTCGCCGGATTTTAAATCATCAATTAAGAACTGTTTTTCCATAATGTTACACCGCCTCGATGTTATATAACGATTTGATTTTTTTGATGGATTCGTTAGCAAAAAACGCCGGGCTGCTTGCGCCAGGCGTTTCTCCATGCTTTCCATCTTCCCCAACAGGCGGACCACAATATTTTAACCGGTATGTCAAAAAATATGAATCTGCCTGTTAAACAATGACATGAAAAAGCTCGCAGCATACAGCCGCGATAATCAGACCCCTCAGGCCCTTCCTTTAAAGCCAATGATCACCTTGCCTTTTTCAATAATTACAGGAACTTTTCGTTTGCCGTCCGAATATTTCAGCATGGTGTCAAGACTCTTAGCATCGGTCACAACATTAATATATTCAACCTCCCCTTCCTTTTTCGCATATGCTTCACGAGCAGCGGTTGTATAAGGTCATGTATCCTTGCCATAGATAAGGATTTTTTCAGACATAATACCATCCTCCGTTGTGAACTAAAAATGAGGTTTGATGAAAAATTATGTTACCAGCCAAAATCCGATTATGCCGACAAGGTCAACGTTCAGGATTCAAAATGCGGCATCCAGAGAATTGAATTTGTCAGGGCGTAATATTCCCGGGTAAATAAAGCTACTTATGATGCCTTCCAGCCATAAAATAATCTATCAGGTGAAAGTTTTATTGTCAATGTTTCGATTTGACTTATCCAATATCCCATGTTAAAAATTTTTATATTGATTATAAATTTGACGGTCTCGTAAAAAGTCCGAAAATTGCTATTTCTCAGATTTGGCCCGTAATATTTTCAGTAAGTTACATAGCCAAGCTTTGAAAATTTTGACTTTTTACGAAGGCATCAAATCTAACCAGCGGATAAATTTGGACAATTCAACGAAAAAGCTTTCAAAGCAAGTAATAATTTTAAACGAACTTGGCCTTCATGCAAGACCGGCAGCCCTTATCGCCGAGGTGGCTCAAAAGGCAAAAAGCAATGTCTGGATGATTCGAAATGGAGAGAAGGTAGATGCTTCCAGCATCATCGACATCCTGACCCTTGCCTGCCTTAAGGGAACGGAGATAATGCTGCAGGTTGATGATCCTTCCGATAGAGATGTTTTGAACAACATTTCCGCTTTATTTAAAAATGGATTTGGAGAGTAGTTTACATGTCTGACGTAGACCAGAGCGAAAGTATTATTACCGGGATAAGCGGTTCTCCGGGTATCTGCATTGGCAAGGCCTATCTTGTAGACAGGGAAGGTGTCAATGTTATCGAGAAGTATTACATCCGCAAGGAAAAATTGAATGATGAGGTCAAACGCTTCAAAGCGGCTGTGAAAAACGGAAAGGCTGAACTTGCCTCAATTATTGAAGACGCCCCGGAAGAACTTCGTCAGCATGTAGGTATCCTTGAAACCCATATGGCTCTGTACAAAGACAAGATGCTTTATGGCCGGACCATAGAGATCATTGAAAATGAGATGGTCAATGCAGAATGGGCTCTCAAAAAGGTAGTTTCCGATGTCAAGGGCATGTTTCAGAATATTTCCGATCCATATCTAAAAGGACGTGCAACCGATATTGTTCATGTGTCTGATAGAATTTTGCGGAATCTTGTGGGTGCGGGGGATGTAAATATCGCCGCAATTAACAAGCGGGTTATCCTTGTTGCCCATGATCTTTCACCTGCGGACACCAGCCAGATCCAGCTTGAGCGGGTAAAAGGATTTATCACAGACCGCGGCGGGAAGACGTCCCATACGAATATAATCGCCAGGACGCTCGGAATTCCCTGCGTGCTGGGGCTTAGTGATGCCACCAGCCTGATTAAGAGTGATGACATTATCATCGTGGATGGAAAATCAGGCATTGTTGTTCTTCATCCCACGGATCAAACCATCACAATGTATGAAGAGCGGCTTGCGCAGTATGAAGAGCACCAGGCAGTTATAACCAGAAGCAGCCAGCTCCCGGCAAAGACTGCAGACAATGTCCGGCTTCTCGTGATGGGTAATATCGAACTTCCGGAAGAAGTTGTTTCCGTAAGGGACAACGGCGGCGACGGCATCGGACTTTTCAGAACGGAATTTCTGTATATGAGCCGAAGAACCTTTCCGAATACGGATGATCTTTTCGAACAGTACCGGGAAGTCGTCGAATTGATGGCACCAAAACCGGTAACCATTCGGACACTGGATATAAACGGGGATAAGGCTTTTTCTTATTCATCGAATTCGGATGAGACAAATCCGGCTCTGGGACTCAGAGCAATCCGGTTCTGTCTGAAAAACCCGGAGGTGTTTAAGGATCAGCTCAAGGCGATTTTGAAAGCATCGGCATATGGAAATGTAAGGGTCATGTTTCCCATGATATCGAGCATTGATGAAGTCATTGAAGCAAAAGAGCTTTTGAAACAATCTGCGGAAGAGCTTGACAGGAAAGGAGAGTCCTTCAATCCGGATATCGAGGTCGGAATCATGATCGAGGTGCCTTCCGCAGTCATTTTGGCAGATGTGCTTGCCGAAGAGGTTGATTTTTTCAGTATCGGCACCAATGATCTTGTTCAGTATTCTCTGGCAATCGACAGGGGTAACCGAAAGGTCGCCCATCTGTATCATCCTCTGCATCCGGCTGTAATACGTATGGTCAAACGTGTTGTGGACGTCGGCAGGGAAAAAAATATAAATGTGGTCATGTGCGGTGAAATGGCGGGTGATCCTTATAACATGCCGATACTCTTAGGGCTTGGCATGAATGAACTGAGCATGGTTCCGCAATCCATACCCGCAGTGAAGGAGATGATCAAAAAGCTGAATGCGGTGGATTCGAGCCTTTTCCTGACAGATGTTTTAAAACAGAGTTCAACAAGCGGGATTCTGTCAATAATGCAGGAAGCATATGGCAAGATTCTTCTGGAAAACAGAACCGTCGGGTAATATCCCTTTGTGAGCCTTTCCGTTTACTCGGAGACCCCGAAGAAATATCACACTCAAACCGGAACAAAGGACTTTCAGCGTGCGGGCAGGAACCCGAAAGGGATAAGGTTTTACCCATACAGGAGAGCGTATTTTGGATCCAAAACATATTAAAATTATTGCTGAAAACCGTAAGGCAAGGTACAATTATTTTATAGATGATGAATTTGAGGCAGGAATGGTTCTGAAGGGAACCGAGGTGAAATCTCTCCGGGGCGGACGCGCCAATATCAAGGACTCCTATGCCAGGATAAAAAACGGGGAAGTTTTTCTGTATCAGATGCATATCGGTGAGTATCCGTTTGCTTATTATGATAATCATGAGCCGCTGCGGGTGCGCAAGCTTCTTCTGCATCAAAGGGAGATCAAGAAGCTTTATGCAAAGGTGAATGAAAAGGGGTTTTCACTGGTTCCGCTAAAAATGTATTTTAAAAATGGGAAGGTTAAGGTTCTCATTGCCGTTGCCCGGGGCAAAAGAAGTTTTGATAAACGGGAATCCATCAAGCGAAAAGATGCAAAGCGGGAACTTGACCGTGCAAGAAAAGAAAATAGCAGCCGCTAATTTCTTGACAATAAATGGTTTGATGTGTAAATTGTAAGAGTAAAAGCGACGTCAAAATCAGACTTTTTACACAGCCATTAATGACAGTCTTGTAAAAAAGTCAAAATCTTGATGACAAAGAAAAAAGTTCAAGTTTAAGGCGAGCGAATTGTGAGGAGTGAGGCGTAGTTAGCCTACTCCGCAATGACGAATAATGAAGCTTAACGCAGAAATTGGACTTTTTAAGAAGTCATCTTAATTGTTCTTTGAAAAATTATAATGGGGGCGAAACGGCTTCGACGGGGATAAAGAAGCTGTGGTTGCATGCCGAGTCCCACTGTCTCGTAAAAAGGTGGAACATAAACATAATCGCAGACGATTATAATTACGCCTTAGCCGCGTAGCAGGCTAACGTCCATCCAGATCCTACCTGCAGAACTGGAATGGGCGTCGATTCGCAGGTTGGCCGATCACGAAAGCCTGTTTCATGATCGGTGAGACTTTAACGGGCTAGCCTTTCAAATACCCTGCCTGAAGGAGATTTGAACAGGCGAAATCTAGATTTCAGGATAAGCATGTAGACGCCATTGTGGAATGTTTTCGGACGCGGGTTCGACTCCCGCCGCCTCCACCATTTTTATTTAATATTTTCAGCAACTTCAACAATTGGCTTGTCACTCTCTGGTAGAATCCTGGTAGAATTCCACGCTT
>JAQYVL010000217.1 GCA_030145525.1 Desulfobacterales bacterium | reverse complement strand
AAACCGGAACCGTCACAGTATCTTCTACCGTTGAGATTACCTGGGCCGCCATTCCCTTCATTCTGTACACCTCGGAAATGACCCACAGTTCTTTATTCACTTTGTGAATTTCAAGAATTCGGATTCTCCATCCTGAATCCGGAACCTGAAGCTTTACGGTGACATCCTGTTTCAGATCTGTTTCAGAGGATTGTACCTGCATGCCCATGCATGCCATCAAGCAAAATATCAGTACAAACAGACAGACTTTTTTCATATGCCGAACCTCCTGTTGAATCCTTACCTGAAATTACTCAAAGCTGATTTTCCCATCTACTCTTTTTCCTGACCGGCTTTTTTGGCAGCTATTTCGAGGGCCTTTTGCTCGATCAGACGCGTATATTCGGACCATTTCCTGGCTTCATCCGGATTCCCACGCTGAATTTCGAAAAAGCACGTTTCATTACCGGAAGGGATGGTTGTCTTAAACGCAACATCCCAGATATTGTCTCGTCCCTGTTCCTTGCAGTAATCTACGGCAGCTTCGATCATCCCCTGAACAAAATACCGCTGAACACGGCAGTCAAATGCCTTATAGTGATCCTGGTGGGGGCACCAGTCGATATGAAAATTTGCCTTGCTTTCACTCTCAAGCTCGGGAGATTCAAGAGATGCATATGCAATCCGGTTGATGACTGTCGCGAAAAAACTGATCCATTCTGAATTGGTCATATCTTCCGGGATATCGGTTCCCTCAGTGATTTGTTTTCCCACATCGTATCCAACCCTTTTTAAACTTTCAAAAATGATCTGCTGCCCTTCCGCGCCAAACTTCCCTTCAACCGATTTGAGGATTTCAATTATCGCCATTGCCTGCATTGTCCCCCATTGCCAAAGTGTTGCAGGGTCAAAATTTGTTTTTCCAAGAACTTCTTCCCGGAGGCGAGTCAATCCTTTTTGATAGGGCTGTCTAAACGTAAAATTTTCCCAGCTTTTTTCAGAGCGCTTTTCCCAATGTTTCGTACTTTTATCATCATGCTTTGATTTCATAAAATCTCCTTTAACCGCTTATGCATTGTATTTAGTGTCTGAATGAAAATCTTTAAATTTTTACAAGTTCAAGGCGGGCGAAAATTTTAACCACAGGAATACATATAGTATTTTGAAGATTAAAATTTGAGCCCAACGAAGAAATTGGGAGAATTGACGGTTTTCATTCGGGCACTATTTAACCTCGCCTGATCCCGGGAGTAACACTGCTGCCGTTTTTTTGCCTGTCCGGATGATCTCTTTCAACAAACCGCTTTGCCCCTTCCATGATCTCAGGAGAAGTCAGCAATCTGTTGAAGCATTCCGCTTCGATTCTCAACCCTTCCTGCAGCGGAAGACCAAATCCTCGCACGGCAGCCTCTTTGTCCGTATGAATCGCCGGCTGCGGAAGTCCGCATATAAATTCCGCCAGTTCCATAGCTTTCTCAAGAGATTTTCCCTTTGGGACAACTTCAGTAACCAGACCGATTCGCCGGGCTTCTTCCGCATCAATTACACGGCCTGTAATGATCAGCTCCATGGCCCGCCCGAACCCGATTATTCTGGGCAAACGCTGGGTTCCACCGTCTGCCAGGCCGATATTCCATCTTCTGCATGTAACGCCGAAAGTTGCATGTTCTTCAGCAATTCGAATATCCGCAAAGCAGGCCCACTCGAGCCCCCCTGCATAGGCGACCCCATTTACTGCCGCTATAATCGGCTTGTAAATATCCGTCCAGCGGCTGGGCCCTAAAATCCCCGGCCTCTCCCCACGGTTGTGCGCTGCCAGTTCTGAAGGAGTTGTCGGAACAACTTCAGCACCTGCCTTGAGATCACCGCCGGATGAGAAGGCTTTATCACCGCTTCCCGTAATAACAGCAACCTTGGCGGATTCATCAGCTCTGAACGAGTCCCAGGCCTGGACCAGCTCCTTGTGTGTTCTCGGCCCGATACAATTAAAAACTTCCGGGCGGTTGAACTGAATCAGGGTCACCTCACCCCTTTTTTCATAAATAATTTCTTTAAATTCCATTCAAACCTCTACTTTCAGCATTTCCGGTCTGCTCAATACCGGGATTGATCTTCATCATATCGTGTTCATATAAAAAATATCCATTTCCGGATAGTCAATTTTTAAGACTTGTGTTATAAAATATAGTTAACGAAAGTAGCAATCAAGTAGCCCCTGAGTGAAGTCTATTGAGGTCATTTGGAAAGTGTGCTTCATGAAGCGCAGCATCAAATTTGGAACTGTCTGAGGGAGCTTGCGACCGAGTTTTTCAAATTTAGCGGAGCAAATGATAGAACGTTCCGGATGCCGCAATCAACGAACGAGGAGATTCTTGATCACGGTTTAATTCATTGTGTTAAGCCTTCGCGATGATCTCATAAGCCTTTTCAATCGCCTGGTCAAGATTTTCCGGTTTTGTACCGCCTGCCTGCGCCATATCCGGCCTTCCCCCGCCGCCGCCGCCTACTACGGATGCAACCTCCCTGACAATGTTACCGGCATGGAATCTATCGGTCAGGTCTTTTGTCACAATCACAATCAGAAGTGCTTTGGGGCCTGAAGCAGCTCCTAACACAACAACGCCTGATTTGATTTTGTCCCTGAAATTGTCTGCAAGTTCCCTCAGCGCTCCGGGGTTATCGATGGAAACTTTCTTTGCAAGAACCTTTATTCCATTTATTTCTTTGTATTCTTCCCCTGGCGCGTCCGCAGACATCATCGCCATTTTTGCCTTGAGCTGCTCTTTCTCCTTTTCAAGCGATTTCTGAGCCGCTATGAGCTTTTTGATCCTCTCTGCAAGCGCTTCCGGTTTTTCCTTTAAAATCCCTGCTGCTTCATTTACTGTCCTTACAGCCTTTTGAATATATTCTACTGCAGATGCACCGGTTGACGCTTCTATCCTCCTGACACCTGCCGCCACACTCGACTCGCTTATAATTTTGAACAGGCCGATATTGCCTGTTCGATCCGTATGGGTTCCGCCGCAAAATTCCTTGCTGAAATCGCCAAGGGAAATAACCCTTATCTGATCACCGTATTTTTCTTCAAACAGAGCTGTGGCTCCGGTTGCGAATGCCTCTTCCGCATCCATTTCAGCAGAGTTAACCGGAATGTTTTCCCGTACGCGGCCATTGACAAAATTTTCAATCCGGTTCAAATCATCCGGGCTCACCGAAGAAAAATGGGTAAAATCGAATCGAAGTCTATCCGGGGCCACAAGTGATCCTGCCTGTTTCACATGGTCGCCCAGAATATTTCGCAAAGCTGCATGCAGAATATGTGTTGCAGTATGGTTCAGGGCTGTCTTGCTCCTTTCCCCTCCGGCAACCGTCAGTGTGACTTCTTCTCCTTTTTTAATACTACCCCTGACAATTTTCCCCTTATGGATAATCAGGCCGGCAGGATCCTTCAGTGTATCCGCAACATCCATCTTGAAGCCGTCTGCCGATATTTCCCCTGCATCTCCTGCCTGACCTCCTGATTCTCCGTAGAAAGGGGTCTTTTCAACAACAAGCTCAATCTCTTCCCCTTTTTCAGCCTTTTGGATTTCCTCACCGTCTTTGACGATCACCAAAATTTTTGAATTACAGGTTAACGTATCATACCCGGCAAATTCAGATTGAATACCGGCTGCAGAAAGATTTTTATAAGCGTCACTTAATTTTGAAAAGCTTGCAACCGATCTGGATTGAGTCTTCTGTTTTTCCATTGCAGCATTAAAACCATCCATATCAAGGCTCATCTTTTGATCGCGGACAACATCACGAACGATATCAACCGGGAAACCGAAGGTGTCATAAAGTTTAAAGATCATTCGGCCGGGAACGCTTGTTTCACCCTTTTCTTTCAGTTCGAAAAGGGTATCCTCAAGAAGCCTGAGTCCATTATCAAGGGTTTCTGAAAAACGGACTTCCTCGTTTTTTATTACATTTGTTATAAATGCGTCCGCTTCTTTCAGGTCCGGATATGCAGGCGCCATGATACCGGAAACAATTCTGGCTGTCTCATGCAGAAAAGGCTTTTCGAGACCGATATTCCGTCCATAGCGGATTGCCCGCCGCATAATTCTGCGCAGCACATACCCTCTCCCTTCATTGGAAGGCAGGACACCGTCATTGATCAGGAAAGCAGCGGCCCTGCTGTGGTCCGCAATAACTTTCATGGATATATCGATTTCAGGATTTTCTCCCATTCTTTTTTCCGAAAGATTCTCCACCTTTTGCATAATCGGCAGGAAAAGATCGGTTTCATAGTTGGTGGGTGTATTTTGAAGAACGGACGCAATTCTTTCAAGTCCCATTCCTGTGTCGATGCTTGGCTTGGGAAGCGGGGTCATCTTGCCTTTTTCATCCTGATTAAATTGCATAAAGACAAGATTCCAGATCTCGAGATAGCGGTCGCAATCGCATCCGACCGCACATTCCGGACGGTCACAGCCGAAAGATTCACCGCGGTCAATGTGAATTTCACTGCACGGCCCGCAAGGCCCGGTATCCCCCATGGCCCAGAAGTTGTCTTTTTTGCCAAACCTTACAATGCGGTCTTCCGAAACACCAATGTTCTTATTCCAGATTTCAAAGGCATCGTCATCATCAAGATAGATGGAAATCCAAAGTTTGTCAGCAGGAAGCCCATATCCGTCAACAAGCAGATCCCAGGAATATTCAATCGCTTTTTCTTTGAAATAATCACCAAATGAAAAATTTCCCAGCATTTCAAAAAAAGTATGATGCCGTGCCGTATACCCGACATTCTCGAGATCGTTATGCTTTCCTCCGGCACGTACGCATTTCTGGGAAGTGGTAGCTGTTACATAATTTCGTTTCTCTTCACCGATAAAAATCCTTTTAAATTGAACCATGCCTGCATTTGTAAAAAGAAGAGTCGGATCATCATGGGGAACCAGAGAGGAACTCCTTACCATCTGATGGTTCTGCCCGGTAAAATAATCGAGAAACTTCTTTCGTACTTCATTGCCTGTCATATGCTGCTCCATACATCCTGTCTGTTTCCTTTACTCTTCAACTTCTGCAGGCACATCTTTCTTTACAAGACCAAGCTCTCCCCTGACCTTACCCAGCAGTTCAATATAAATATCATTATTTTCATTAAAAAATTTTTTCACATTTTCTCTGCCCTGTCCGATTCTCTCACCATTGTAGGAATACCATGAGCCGCTCTTTTCGACCGTCCCGGTTATGACCCCCATGTCAAGGAGATCGCCTGCCTTTGATATCCCCTCTCCGTACATGATATCAAATTCAGCATTTTGGAACGGTGGCGCCATTTTATTTTTAACAATCTTTACCCTGGTGCGGTTTCCAATGATCTCCGTACCGTCCTTGATCGCACTTGACCGTCTTATATCGATCCTTACCGAGGCATAGAATTTAAGGGCGTTGCCACCGCTCGTCGTTTCGGGATTCCCGAACACAACCCCGATTTTCATCCGAATCTGGTTTATAAAGATCAGGGATGTCATGGTCTTACCTATGGTACCGGTCAGCTTTCTCAGGGCCTGAGACATGAGCCTTGCCTGAAGTCCCATATGTGAATCTCCCATCTCACCTTCGATTTCCGCCCTTGGAACCAGCGCTGCCACAGAATCAATTACCAGAATATCAATTGCCCCGCTTCTAACCAGCATATCCGCGATCTCAAGAGCCTGTTCTCCGGTATCCGGCTGGGAAACCAGAAGCTCGTCAGTGTTTACACCGAGCTTTTTTGCATACGAGACATCCAGAGCATGCTCCGCATCAATAAAGGCAGCAATCCCTCCCAGCTTCTGGGCTTCCGCAATACAATGCAGCGCAAGCGTTGTTTTCCCCGAAGATTCCGGACCGTAGATTTCACTAACCCTTCCCCTTGGGATACCTCCGATACCAAGCGCTTTATCAATTGCGATTGAACCGGTTGATATCACAGGAACATCTACGACGGTGCCGCTTCCCAGTTTCATTATGGCACCTTTTCCAAACTGTCTTTCAATCTGACCCATCGCCGCCTCGACCGCTATTTCCTTGTTTGTGTTTGTGGATTTGCTCACGGTATCCTCCCTAACCATTAAGTTATCTGCTTAAATTGAACCTAAAGTGATTGCCGATCTTACCGCATCTACTGCGTCAGATGACATACCGCATAGACCACTATAGCGAAATGTCATCTTTCTTGTAGCTACGGCAACACCGCCGAAGGCGGGCAAGCCTCGACAATCGCTCAATTTAGGTTGAAGTCTCAATATTATTCACAATCTCCAAAATAGAGTTCCCTATACTATTAAATCGATCTGATTGCAATCAGACCATCCAAATATTTCTTCCTAAAGTGAGCGTTTCAAATTTCAAGAATGTTGCATTCGGATGGTTTTCAGGCCGGTATAGACCGCACCTTCCGGTTTCAAATCACTCTGAAACAAAATCACCTCATCTGCCTGAAAGGGCTCTGTTTCATAATCAAAAAAATCACGCACCGCGGTTTTGAGTATCTCGTGATCCGGAGTTTTTCGAACCCTTCCGATGGTGAGATGCCCCTTATAAGATCTTTTTTCAGCAATAAAGCCTAACTGCGCCAGGTTTTCATCAAGCTTTTTTTGAAACCCTGCCAGAATATCGATCTCACCGTCGATTCCTATCCAGAGTACCCTCGGACGGCGCAAATTGGGAAAAACACCTATGCTTCCGGCAAAAAGGGAGATCGGACGCAAGCCTTCTGCCGATACACTTATAGCCGTTTCAATCGAATCGATACGGTCACAGGGAATATCTCCTAAAAACTTCAGGGTTAAATGAATGCTTTCAGGCTTTACCCATTTCAGCTTGATGCCCCTGTTTTTTAATTCCTTCTGTATCTCCCGGATGGATTCCAGAATTCTGTCCGGAAGTTTGATGGCGATGAATGCTCGTATGGTATTCATAAAATTACACGCCGGTAAAATGCAGTAACATTCTGAGAACAATATTTCCCGCAACACCGGCTGCAATGTCATCTAAAACAATACCTGCCCCGCCGGGAACTTTTTTTTCCAGATATCGAATTGGAAAAGGTTTTAGAATATCAATAAAACGAAAGATTATAAATCCAAAGAGAGCTGAAAAAGCAGTAAACGGCAGGAAGGCCATCGTCACCATAATACCGGCAATCTCATCAATAACGATCTCTCCCGGATCTTTCCGGGCCAGAAGCTTTTCCGCTTTACCCGCAATCCATACTGAAAAAGCAATTATAAGTGCGATACAGGAAAGAATAAACGCCGTATCAAGGCGGGACATGAAAAAGCAAAAAACCAGCCCCACAAGAGTACCAAAAGTTCCGGGAGCTACTGGAACCTTTCCGGCAAAAAACCCTGTTGCAAGAAAAAGGATAACCCTTTGTTTAAAAATCATTTAACTGAACTTCCTGATTCAACCGCATCATAGACACTTTTAACCGGAATATTCTTTTCCAGGGCAATTTTTCGGCAAACCTCATACTCCGGTACAATCATGACGCTCCCGTCCGGCTTCGTAATTTTTTTCGCCTGAAGTCTGCCAAAACAAGTCTCAACCTCAACGGTTTTTCGTTCAAGGATTCTGCGATCGGCCTTGAAGTATCTTACGCCGGAAGTGGTTGTTTCCGTGAGTATCCGGCTGACAACCTTTTCCCGGATGCTTTCATGGCATACAACCTGGACCATTGTGCCGGGCCTGTTTTTTTTCATGTATATCGGCAGCCAGTATACATCCAGAGCGCCGTCCGCAAACAGGCGCTCCATCAGAAATCCAAAAATCTCGGAATTCATATCATCGATGCAGGTCTCAACCAGAACAACTTTTTCTGCATCGTTTCCAAGCCCTTCACCTATCTTTCTTCCGGTAACGATCCTCAGGAGATTCGGTATTTCTTCCAAATCACGCTTTCCGGCACCATATCCGATTTTATCTATTTTCATATCGGGAAAATTGTGAAACTCACCGGCAAGGGTGGCGATAATTGCAGCACCGGTCGGCGTTACCAGTTCATTCTGAATGCCTGTGCCCGAAACCGGCACCTCCTTTAAAATTTCCAATGTCGCGGGGGCCGGAACCGGCAGCGTACCATGGCTGCATTTTGTAAATCCTTTTCCAAGAGAAACCTTTGAAGCAGATATGGAGGAAAGATCCAGGGAATCAACGCAAAAAGCAGTTCCCACAATATCAACAATGGCATCTACTCCTCCTACTTCGTGAAAATGAACCTTTTCAACCGGACACCCGTGTATTTTTGCCTCTGCTTCCGCAATTCTGCTGAATATTTCAAGGCTTATATTCCGGACCCTTTCCGGAAGGGAATTCTTCCGTATTATTGATTTGATCTCCGAATAATTCCTTGAGGCCGTGCCTTCACTTTCGTTTACGACCACATTTACGGCATTGATCCCTTTCCGGGAAACAGAATTGACTTCCAGCTGAAAATCCTTTTCAGGAATGACCCGGCTGATGGACTCTTTCAGAAATGAAACAGGGACCCCGAGGTCTATAAATGCCGCCAGGGTCATATCACCACTTATTCCGGAAAAACAGTCGAAGTAGGCATGCATTAGTTATCATCCTTTGTAGCGCCTATCCATAAATGGTTATTTTGCCCGATTTCTGCGTCAGGCTCAAATTTTAATCCTCGAAATATTACATATATTCCTCTGGTTAAAATTTTCGCCTTCCTTGAACTTGAACAAAATATCTCATTTCTGGATGGACACTATTAAAATTTTTTTTCACCTAAATTGAGCGATTGTCGAGGTTTCAGGCTGAATGAAGCCTAATAATCTCGATCAACAGTTCAGCAGTTTGAACCATGTCATCCAGCCGGATCGATTCGCGAACCGAATGCATATCCTTCATTCCGGTCCCGATAACACCGGCCACGATTCCCTGTTCAAAAAAAATATTTGCATCCGCTCCCCCGCCGGTTGATTTGCTTTTTACACTTCGTCCAAGATTCGAAGCCGCCTTTTGAGCGATCGAAATAACCGGATGATCCTCCGGAATATTGGTAAACGGAAAATCCTTTTCAATCTTATATTCAAGACTCGGCGACTCGGACGATTCTTCATCCCCCTGCCATCCGTCTATAACACTCTGGAATACATTAACAATATTTTCCGTAATCCGGTTCAGTTTGTGATTGTCATGGCTCCTGACTTCTCCCTGTATTGAAACCATCTTCGGCACGATATTTATTGCCACCCCTCCATTGATTACTCCGATGTTGCAGGTTGTCTCATGATCAATCCGGCCAAGCTTAAGCCCTGCTATCGCTCTGGATGCAAGGACAATTGCGCTGATGCCTTGTTCCGGCGCCACACCCGCATGAGCATCCTTGCCGAATACATTTAATTCAAGACGATTGGCAGCCGGTGCCCGATTTACAATCACCCCGATATCCGAAGTGTCCAGCACATACCCCTTTTTCGCTGTAATCAAACTGAAATCAAGATTTTTCGCCCCCAGAAGTCCGATCTCTTCGCAGGTTGTCAAAACGAATTCCAGAGGGCAGTGAGGCTGTTCATTTTCGACAAGAATACGTATCACTTCAAGAATAATCGCTATTGCGCTCTTATCATCGGCCCCCAGTATGGTTGTTCCGTCACTCGTGAAAATCCCATCTTTAAAAACCGGTTTAACTCCGCATCCTGGCTCAACCGTATCCATATGAGCACTTAAAAGAAGCGGTTCCATGGGTCGGTTCCCCTTGAATTTAAGAATAAGATTACCTGTATCGCTGCCGGTGCGCTTTTCAGAATCATCCACATGGCAAATCGCGCCCAGAGATTCAGCAACTTTCCGGATTTCGTTTGCTATTGCCCTTTCGTTTCTTGACACGCTGTCGATCTCAACAAGCGATTTAAAGAGATTTGCAAGTCGTTCCCTGTCGATCATGGCTCTTGTCATCTCATGGATAAATTGGTTGACAGAAAATGATGAAGAATAATATATTATTTATCTTTTCGGAAGTGCGCAGCTTACTGGTGAGGCTCCCGGACTTCAAATCCGGTGTGAGGCTTTAATACAGTCTCGGGTGGGTTCGAGTCCCATGCACTTCCGCCATTACTCTACACGAATACATCAACACAAACTCTTTAATAGCAATCTTTTCCTTATACATATCGTTATAAAACATTAGATAGAAAGCCCTCACAATGATACCGCTTAAAATTTTTAACTTTT
>JAQYVL010000216.1 GCA_030145525.1 Desulfobacterales bacterium | reverse complement strand
CGCCCTGGAAAATTTTTGCCAAATAGGTGTTAATCTCCTTCTGAACGGCATCAAGGTGCTGCTCATATCTGCGCCATCTGTTCAGGCCCTTTAAATCCTTCTGTTCAAAGCTCTGGATCGTATTTTCAAACATCTCCATAGCGACATCAGCCATACGTACTACTTCACTCCTTGCTCTTGCCAGAGCAGCAATTGTGGTATCCAGAAACCGGTGGTCGAATTTGGGCAGACGTAAAATATCTTTTTCCTCCTCTTTTTTTGAAGAAAGAAAAATTACCGCCTTAATCAGCCATGGCAGAAAAATCAAAAAAATAAGCGCATTGATAATATTAAAAATGGAATGCCCGTTTGCAATATACCTGGCCACATTGACGTAATCACCATCCAGAATCTGGCCTACTGGTCCTGCGCCTATAATTCCGGTAATCATCTCAACGGCTTCGATAAAATAAGGGAACAGGGATACCATGATAACGACGCCAAATACATTAAACATTGTATGGGCGTTGGCAGCCCGATGTGCATCAATGTTGGATGAACCGATCGTCGCCAGTTGGGCAGTAATTGTTGTTCCGATATTTTCCCCGAGTACAAGAGCCATTGCCGCCGGGAACGTTAAAAGTCCCTGGGTCGCCAGCGTCATGGTGAGTCCGACAGTTGCAGAGGAAGACTGAACCATTATTGTCAGGATCGCGCCGATTGTGATACATAAGAGCAGTCCGCCGAATGTCCCGGGGTCAAACTGTGTGAAAAAATTGACAAACGCCGGATCTCCCTTAATCGGAGAAAGCCCCTGCTTCATAATCGTCATGCCAAAAAACAATAGACCAAATCCGAGTATCACCTCACCGATATATCTTTGTTTCCGGCTTCTGGAAAAAAATTTTAAAATTACACCGATCGTAATCGCCGGCAGAGCCGCATTTGTAATCTTGAAAGCAATCATCTGGGCTGTGACCGTTGTACCGATATTGGCTCCGAGAATAACGCCCACCGCCTGCTGGAGCGACATCATTCCGGCTCCCACAAAACTAATCAGCATAACCGAAGTTGCAGAGGAAGACTGAACGATAGCAGTAATGCCTGCGCCGGTAGCGCACCCGATTACTCTGTTTGATGACACGGCGCTCAGTATTTTTTTAATTCTATCACCTGCCGACATCTGAAGGCCATCCGTCATCATGGACATTCCCAGGATAAACAAACCCAGCCCTCCAAGAGTCTGTATAACAACATTCGTCATCATCAACTTTTACCCCTCACTATTTATTTGAAGCCAAAATCGTTAATCTTGCCAAAACCCTTTCAAAAAAAATGAAAAACAATCGGGGAATCTCAGATTATACCTGAAACTACTCCGGATATATGGAAAATCGGTTTGAAAATATAAATGGAAATAATAGGTATAGAATAAAACTTCATCCACGAACGAATAACAATTGACAGATCTGGAACCAAACCAGTTCCAGACTTGCCTTTAGCTGCACCCTCTGTGTACCTGAAAAGATGCACAGCAAGGGAAATCAACCCACTTTGATGCGGAATATATATACTTGATTCCGGAGTGTCAAGATTGACGGCTTCGTAAAAAGTCCAATTTCTTTGTTGCGCCTCATCTTGTATAATTGCGGAACAGGCTAACTATGTCTCATTATACAAGATTCGCACGTCTCGAACTTGAACTTTTTGCTTTGCCGTCTGTTTTACGACTTCCAAATAATTAAAATTTGCATAAACGAGCTAACCATTCAAATTTAAAAGTTATTTGCATTAATAGCGGCGCAAACGCCGTCACCCGGCTTTTTACGAATTCATCAAAATTGGCGTTTGAAAAGTTTGCGGTTTGGGAAGATGACAACTATTACATGATTTAGAAAATCAAATGATTTACAAAGTAATATTTCATTTTTTCTCCATTATTGATACTTTTTTTTCATAATAAACTCTCTTTTTATACCGTCGAAAGGGATTGAAAAGGATCTGTTTTTGATGCAGACCCGCCTCAACGCTGCGACAAATCAAAAAATAATATTTGGCACGCATCATGCTTAGCATGTAAGTGTTGTTGTAATCTCTTTTTCATCATTACCCCCTTTTTAGGCAGAAGCGGAATTTACCGCTTCTGCCTTTTTTTTATGATCGCCTCAACAGCAAAAAGATAATTCCAAAAGTAATGCCCTGGAGTTCATGCTCCCTGATTTTCTATGATATAAAAACACAATAACCTGAATCAGCAATGCTAAAAAAAGAGGCGGCGCATTACCCTATGCCCCGCCCCTTTTTTAGAACAAGCTTCCTGTGATGCAGATATCATGTTACCACATACGCACATACGAGAAGCATGCATCAAATGCCACTTATCTTAGTACTCGGTACTCGCAAGCATTCGGAGGTATCACCATCACGATGTTGCAAAGTTTTTCTTGGATAGGTGGCATTTTATGTTCAACTATTTCTTCTTGTTAAAGAACTGATATGGTCTTATTGATTCTTTTTTTGAGATTTTATATTTCAACTATCATGCCAATTGGCTAATTATTTATTTTAAACAGTGTTTTCAATATATTAAACCACTATTCAAGAAAACAGTTAGCAGACAATTATGTAAAAAATTATCGATTTTTGCTGAAATAAATGTAATTTTTTGTAGGAAACCGCTTACACAAAAAGGATTATAAAGGCAGTCATGAACAATGGCGAGGTTTGTAATGTCAAAGTGCTTCCCTAACAGAAAAATGGCTGTCAAGACGCATGGTAACAAATGCTTTATAAAGATTAGCGTCAGCATTTGCTACGACTATCTGACCGTTAATTTTTTTCATGGAATTGTGTGCGGCAATAATAACACCAAAACCCACTGAATCAATTTTTTCCACACCCGAAAGATCGATTATAATTTCTGAGGGTGAATTCTTGATCTCATCTTTAAGTTCCTGAATAAACTTATCGGCCATTTCGTTTACCAAATCTTGTCCCGGGCTTATGATAACCAGATTACCCTTTCTGACAATCTCACTCATCAAATTTTCCTCCTTAATAAATTTCGCTGTATCAAATCAGAGTGCGTGCCCGGTGTCAAGCGAAGTATTGCATATGATCCCGGATAGGCATCTCCGTTGATACTGTAAAACTTTTGTAAAACCTTAAGAAAAAGCTTTTGTTTTTCAAGATCTTAGATAGTATGTTCCGCATCCATGATATTTACGAAACACACCATTATATAAAAAACGTTATAATTCAGAACCACCCACCGATTCCGGATTATCAACTCTGGAGAAGGGCTTTCTAATTTCGTTTTCAAGGAGCGATAAGTATGAATAAATCTAAAACTATTCTTCTGGTATATCCTGAGATCCCGAATAACACTTACTGGAGCTTTAAATATGCCCTCCGGTTCATCAAAAAAAAAAGCGCTATGCCCCCATTGGGCCTCATAACTGTGGCCGCTCTTTTTCCGGATAGCTACAATTTGAAGCTTGTTGATATGAATATCGAACCCCTTGATGAGAAAGAAGTTCAAAAAGCCGATTATGTTTTTATTTCTGCGATGATTGTACAAAAAGATTCAATGGCCCGGGTGGTTGAAATATGCAACCGGATGAAAACTCCTGTTATTGCCGGAGGCGCCTATCCAACTTCAAGCCACGAGGAGATTCAGGGAGTTGATCATTTTATTTTAGGTGAAGTAGAAGAAGCATTCCATGAAATTCTGATGAACATTGAATCTGGAAATGCCGCAAAGGTATATCGAATTCCAAAGAGACCTGAAATATCCAATTCGGTTATACCACGGTTTGACCTTTTAAATATGAATGCATACGGCACCATGTCGGTCCAGTATTCAAGAGGCTGTCCTTTCAAATGCGAATTTTGTGACATATGGAAAGTATATGGAAATAAACCACGATTAAAAGGACATCTGCAGTTGATTTCAGAATTTGATACGCTATACAGGCTCGGCTGGCGAGGAGCTTTGTTTATTGTCGACGACAACTTTATCGGAAATAAAAAAAGAGTCAAAAAAGAACTTTTACCCGCCTTGAAAAACTGGCAGGAAAAGCATAACTACCCCTTCACCCTTTTTACAGAGGCTAGTATCAATATCGCTGAAGACGAAGATCTCTTAAACGGAATGAAGCAGGCGGGCTTTACTGAAGTTTTTATCGGAATTGAAACGCCCGATGCCGAGGCTCTCAAAGAAATAGGAAAAAATCAGAATCTAAAAGCAGACCTGAAAGAAGCCGTCAAAAAAGTGCAAACCCACGGAATAGAAGTTATGGCGGGTTTTATAATTGGATTTGACAGTGATACAAATGATATTTTTGATCGACAGATCGAATTCATCCAGCAGACCGGAATCCCCCAGGCTATGGTAGGGATTCTTATGGCCCTTCCGGGGACCGATCTATACAACAGACTGGAATCCGAAGGAAGAATTCTATTCAGTTCTCACGGCAACAATACGCATAATATGACCGCAAACTTCATTACAAAAATGAGTGATGCAACCCTAAAAAAGGGTTATGAAAAAGTCCTGTCATCTATTTATGACTTAAATTTAAAAAATTATTTTACTCGGTGCAACAGGCTGATAGACAGGCTCGGCGATGTCACCCATTTTCAAAGGAAAATCGGATTGAACGAAATGTTAATGCTTTTCAAGTCTTTGATTTACCAGCCTTTTACATCCTATGGATATCAATATCTGAAATTTGTTTCACGAAATCTGTTCAGACACTTTAATATTTTCGGAGAAGTAATACGATATGCAATAATCGGCCATCATTTTCATACAATCACTCAGGAGACGCTTAAAATTGAACGGATTGCATCCAACTTAGAATCAGAATACTGTGATATGAGAGACCAGGTTAGCCGATATTCAACTGCGGTAGTCGATAATTCTTTAGAAGGAATAGAGAGCATTGTAAGCCTCTGGGAGAAGAGAAAAAAAATACTGACGGATCTCAACCGGCAAATAAAAAAAATACATGTCGATTTCAGAAATGAAATTTCAATCAAATATACTGAAACCGCTGAAAAAATGAATTCGCTTTTTATCAATTTTGAGGATCTGCTGGTACAATCCGGCCGGACAGTCAGGGTTCCGGCAGCTATCATAGATCCATAAACGGCCCTTTTTGCTGATTTCTGCTTTAAACGCAAGAAAAATACCGGTCATCCTCCATTGAAACTGTGCCTTCACGAATCAGTTTTTCCAGATGTTTTCTCATGTGAGCCTTCTCCCCGAATTCAAAAAAATACGCTGGCTTTCGAGGCTTTCCGTAAATAATACAGGCGTTGGCGATTTCCTGAAAAGTTCTCGGTTTTTCAAGCAGGTTTAAAAGTTTCTGTTCTCTTAAACGAATCACGTCTATATAGTGATCCCATAACTCTCCGGGTTCCTCCTCAAAAACACCCTGCTCGTGAGAAGTAATCCATATTGTTGCCGGAATTTTTTGAAGCTGTTTAACGGAAATGATCGTTTCCTTGATGCTGGAGCCAACATCACCATACCATGGTCCAAATTTTGAAAGGTCATAATCAGCCATATAAAGCAAACCAACTTCTTTAAAAAGCAACGCAAGATGACCTGGCGTATGTCCCGGTGTATTGATAACTTCCACTTTGACAGAGCCGAGGTCCATAATCTCGCCATCATTTAAAAACCTTGCCGGTTTTCTCGGCCTGAAATTGAACAAATCATGATAAAGAGGACGCCAGAATTCCCGATATTCGTCATCGACCCCATATGAATCCATAAGGATTTCAAGATCGGAAAGAGGGAGTGCATCCTGCTCCATTATGCATAGCGGCAGATCGTCGAACAAATCCAGATGCATAAAGTGGTCTTCATGCCAATGGCTCAGCCAAATCTCTTTTACACCAGATTTTTTTCTGAGTTCTATCAGCCTTTCTTTATCAGAGGATGGATCGATAAGAACTCCAGCTCCTTCAATATAAACTGAATGACAATACGGATACTTACCACTGTTTTTCCCAGGGATGAACCATACGGGGCCGAAATGTTTTTCCTCCATTTGCCAATGATCTCCTAATTCATCACATTAAAGCATTTTTCATCTGATTATTCAGGCATTATTGATTGTAACCATCTCATTGATCACCCGGAAGTAATCACAATCGCCATACCACCATCTGTGGAACAACTCAAAGATAAAAACAATTCGTCATGGCAGATATATATAGTAATTGTCATTACCGATTAAAATCATTATAAAATATTACTTGCATTTTGAAAATAATTTTACTATGAAAAAAATATGAAACAAGAAAACCCATTATCCCGGATTCCCCGTGATGATCTTGACGAGGCTCTGTTCAACTCTCTTCGGTCTGTTCACAAATTTGAGCTTGCCAAGGTTGCAAAGTTTGGACTGAATTATGAGGCTATTTTTTTACTGCAGTTTTTGCGCAGGCATTCACCGGCAAAAATGAGCGAAATTGCTGAGGAAATGAATATTCCTATCAGCACGGCTACAAGAGTGGTCGACCGGGTTGAAACCAGAGGACTCATCTCGAGGAAAAAAGACCGGAAAGACAAACGCATTATACTCGTCTCTCTAAAACCAAAAGGGGAAAAAATTGTCCGGGAAGTGGAGAACCATACTTTTGAAATCATTTTGAAAAATCTGGCTGAATTCAATGAAGACAAAATCAAATCTTTTATTGAAACAGCTATTTATATGGAAAAAATCTTGCGTGTCTAAAAAGATTCCTGAGATAAATTCGGTCCGAAATCATAAAAGAGGGGCCTGATGAATTACGATTTCGTTGTAATAGGTAGCGGATTCGGCGGCAGTGTTTCAGCCCTGCGGCTTTCTGAAAAAGGTTACAAAGTAGCTGTAATCGAACAGGGAAAGCAAGTAACACCAATTGATATGACAGAGGCTGCCGATGACCGGAAAAAGCTTTTCTGGATGCCCAATATCGGCCTGAATGGTTTCTTCAGCCAGACCGTTTTTAAACATTTCGGCATTGTAGGGGGGGTTGGTGTCGGAGGAGGAAGCCTGGTCTATGCCGCAGTTCTTATCAAACCTAAAAAAAAATTTTATAGCGACCCTTCATGGAGCAATTTAGGTGTAGACTGGGAAAAGGAAATGGATCTCTACTATGAAAAAGCCTCGAATATGCTTGGTATAGTAAAAAATCCGCACTTCGATAAAATGGATGACTTCCTGAAACAAACTGCAACAGAGATGGGAGTCGAATCAACATTTGGCCCCACGCCGATGGGAATATATTTCGGGACACCCGAAATACTTAAAGAGGACCCTTTCTTTAACGGAAAAGGGCCTTCTCGAACCGGATGCCACCTTTGCGGAGAGTGCTTGACCGGATGCCCTCATGGTGCAAAAAACAGCCTGGATAAAAATTACCTTTATCTTGCCCAAAAACTTGGTGCCACGATTCTTCCCGAAAGAAAAGCTGTAAACATTATACCCATGGAAAACGACAGATACCAGATCATAATGAAACATCCGATAAAAAAATTCAAAAGCTGCAGTCCGATAACAGCCAGAAAAATTGTGATATCATCAGGTGTTCTCGGCACCCTGGAATTGCTGTTCAGATGCAGAGATGTAACAAAAACCCTTCCGGGCATTTCAAAGCAAATGGGAAAGGTTGTAAGAACAAACAGTGAAGCTGTTGTCGGCTCTCTCTCGCCTGATCCTGAGCTTGACCTTTCCCGTGGAACCACCATATCTTCTGACTTCTATCCGGATAAAAACACACACATCACACAAAACAGGTTTCCCAAAGGCTACACCTTTATGAAATGGTATTTCGGTCCGCTTGTCGATAACTCAAAACCAATTATCAGATCCTTTTTGACCCTGTTGAAGATACTTGCCAATCCCATGCCTGTATTTAAAAACTGGTTTGCAGAAAACTGGCATAAACGGGCCACAATATTAACCGTTATGCAGAATCTGGACAATCGGGTTACCTTGGGATACGGCCGAAGCCTTGCTTTTCTGTTATTAAAAAAAAGCCTAAAATCCGGGAAAGTTCCCGGCAGGGAAGCTCCGACCAACCTCTCTGTTGCAAATAAGGCTGCCGTCCACCTGGCAAAGGTTACAGGCGGCACACCCTTGAATGTAATTATGGAAAGCGTGGGCAATCTGTCGTTTACTGCTCATATTCTTGGCGGGTGTCATATGGGCTCATCACCTGGAAATGGTGTTATAGATACCAATCATCAACTTTTTAACTGCCCCGGCATATATGTTGTTGACGGAGCGGCGATTTCAGCGAATGTAGGCGTAAATCCAAGCCTCACAATCACGGCTATGGCGGAGAGAGCTATGGATTTAATACCTGTAAAAGAAAAGGATTCGGAAAATTAATGACACCCTTTACATTTGCATGGGCTATATGGCTGCAGGCGGCGGATCAATAAATCCCGCGCCTTTTATTTTATATGGTCAGCCGTCTGACTGGGTTGGCCCGGACAAGGAGTAGATATGGATCTGAACAATAAAAAAATTATTCTGACAGGAGCATCTTCCGGCATAGGTCTGGATCTTTTGAAAAAACTCGCATCATATCCGTGTAATATTATTGCAGCAGCAAGGACTATCAATAAAATTGATGCAGAATATGACAATGTTATCAAATACCCGTGTGATATTTCCTTGCAGGAAAATATAGACAAACTGTTTGATTTTGCAATTGAAAAATTAGGAGGTATCGATATCTATATAGCCAACGCCGGTTTTGCCTATTTCGGTCAAATTGAAAGCCCAAACTGGAATGAAATAGATAAAATATACCGTACCAATGTGTTCTCAGGAATCTATGCGGCTGAAAAAATGAAAGCGCTGAATGGCGATAAACCCTTTTGCATCGCGATTACTGCCAGTGCAATGAGCTTTCTTTCTTATCCGGGTTATACCTTATATGCCTCAACAAAGGCAGCGCTTCACGGGTTTGCGACAGGCTATCGCTCCGAACTTTCAAAAGGCCAAAGACTTCAGATGACATATCCCATAGGGACAAGAACAAAATTTTTTGAACAGGCCGGCCCAAAAACCCCGGTTCCCTGGCCCACGCAAACCTCAGCCAAAGTAGCAGCGGCAATTTTGAAGGGGCTGATTAAAGAAAAAAATTCCGTTTACCCTTCAAAACTGTTTCAGAGTCTGAATATCCTCAACGGCTTTCTGCCATTCATATTCAAGGGCATAATACTATTTGAAAATTTTAAATTCCACAGGTGGCTTAAAGCGAACTCAGAAAACAGATAAAACTATAGTAAATAAAATTATCCATGAGGCTGCGTTTATAATAAACCCCTGCCCCTGAAATACCTTTTTATGCTTGATTCTTGTCAAACCATACCGCATCTGATAATAATTTTTCATGCAGAATTCATATAATCAGACAGATTTGATCCTGGCATCCAAATCACCCCGAAGACGATATCTACTTGAGCAGGCAGGGCTTAGCTTCTCTGTTATACCAAGCGGTTTTGATGAAAAAACTGTTGAAATATCCATACCGGAGACCTATGTCAGGGTACTGGCTGAGTCTAAAGCCGCAGATATTTCAAAACAATACCCCCGAAGCTGGGTTATCGGAGCTGACACGATCGTAATGATTAACGGAACCATCCTTGGGAAACCCTGTTCAAGAGATGAGGCCCGGGAAATGCTTCTCCATCTCAACGGACAAACCCATCAGGTTTTTACAGGCTATTCAATCCAATGTGCTGCTGAAAAACATTTTTTTTCTGAAACCGTCAAAACAGATGTTCGCTTTAAAGATCTGACGCTTGAAGAAATCGAATGGTACGTCCATACAGAAGAACCATTTGACAAGGCCGGTGCATATGCCATACAGGGTCTTGGTACATTTCTTGTAAAACAAATCAGTGGTTCCTATACAAATGTAGTCGGACTGCCGGTTTGTGAAGTTATTGAACATTTGATCAGAAAAAAAGTCATCCATATGGGAAGATCTATAAACAGTTAGGAAAATTAATCTTGATGGCTTCGTAAAAAGCCCAATTTCTTTGTTGAGCTTCATCATTCGTTACTGCGGAGTAGGCTAACTACGCCTCGCTCCTCATGATTCGCTCGCCTTGAACTTGAACTTTTTACTTTGCCATCGTATTTGTAACTTTTTACGAGTGAGTTAATCTTGCAAAAAAGACTAAAAATTATCCATGACCGGATTCAGGCGGCAGCCCTTTCTTGCGGCCGGGATATAAAATCGATAAAGCTTGTTGCGGTTAGTAAAACCAAAACAACTGCAATGGTCCGTGAAGCGATTGAAAACGGACAGACCATTTTTGGTGAAAACTATATTCAGGAAGCAAGAAAAAAAATAGCGGAAATTTCCGACAGCCGTATTTCATGGCATTTTATCGGCCATCTCCAGAGCAATAAAGCAAAATATGCGGTTAAACTTTTTGACATGATTCATACGGTTGACTCGATCAAGCTTGCCGATGAACTGAATCGGCAGGCAAAAAAAATAAATAAAATCCAGAAAATTCTTTTGCAGGTTAATACCGGTATGGAAATCTCCAAATCAGGTATTCCCCCTGGCGAAGCTCTGGATTTTGCAAAAAAAATAAGCTGCTTCAGCAATCTCAGAATCAAAGGCCTCATGACCATACCGCCATTTTACGATGCACCGGGAAAAGTTGCCCCGTATTTTAAAGAATTGCGAAAAATCAGCGGGCTAATAAAAGATGAAAAGCTTTCGAACGTTGAAATTAAAGAGCTTTCCATGGGTATGACAGGTGATTTTGAAGTTGCCATCAAGGAAGGTGCAACTCTTGTCAGGATAGGAACGGCAATATTTGGAGAAAGAGCATGAAAATTCTATTGCATACCTGTTGCGGTCCCTGCTCCATCTATCCTGTAAAAGTTCTTAGAGATGCCAAGATGGATGTCATGGGATATTACTACAGACACAACATTCATCCTTACAATGAATGCCTAAAACGCCAGGAAACTCTGGAAAAATATGCCGAAAGCATTGATCTCAATTTAATACTCCAGGAGGGATACGAACTTGAAGCATTTCTCAGAAGTGTTGTTTTTCGGGAGAATGAAAGATGCACCCTGTGTTATCATGAACGGCTGAAATCTACAGCACTTCTTGCAAAACACGACAAATTCGACTTTTTTTCCACAACACTCTTGTTCAGCAAATTCCAAAAACATGAAATAATCAGATCAATCGGAGAGGCTGTCGGGAAATCAGTTGGTATCAGTTTTTACTATTACGATTTCCGGGAAGGATGGAAAGAAGGGATTGAAGAATCGAAATATTTGAATATGTATCGTCAGCAGTATTGTGGATGCATATACAGTGAGAAGGAAAGATTTTACAAACCGGAGAAGAGAAACAGTGCGCAGTAACAACACTGTCTCCGTAAAATACATTTTTTTACAAAACAAATAAACAGTAGACACACGATTTAAAAAGCAGCGACCCAATGTTTGGAAATTTCTTATACTTCATTATTGTCCTTCTGATATATACAACCTACCAGCCGCCTGAAGAAGCAAATATGGATTCCCCTGAAACGTTTTTTCTTTTTTCGCTGCTTTTTCTCATTTTTTACTGCATTACAATGTTTCTTTTCCGCAATCTGGAAAGGCAAATCATAATTGGAAAATCACAACGGCTCAGTCATGCTTTTGATTCCCTGATAACACGCCAAAGCATCATGGCAGTTACATTTTTCGCCGTTAACATTTACGGGCTCTCTCTTCCTGCTTTCCTTGCCGAGATACCTCTTTTTAAATCAATTCCAACGCTTGCGGCGCTGATCTTCATTTGCATATTTCTTGTATATCTCTCTGCAATATGGTCAATTGCTTACAAATGCCATTCCCGCCTACATGATCCGGGTGTGTCTCGGAAAGAATACATACTCTCTAACATCTCTTTTTCAATTCCTGTACTTATACCGTGGTTCCTGCTGTCGGGAATCTCGGATATTATCTTCATCCTTCCCTTTAACATGATCAAAAATGCGCTTCTAACGCCTATCGGGCAGGCAATATACTTTCTATTTTTTCTCATAATTGCTGCAATAACCGGACCTCTTCTTATTCAAAAATTCTGGGGCTGCACTCCTCTGGATAAGGGTATCTATAGAATGCAAATAGAGGATTTCTGCAGAAAGGCCCATCTTGAATATTCCGACATTCTCAAGTGGCCTTTATTCGGCGGCCGGATGATTACGGCTGGAGTAATGGGGCTTGTCAAAAGATTCCGCTTCATCCTTGTGACTCCAGCTCTTTTACGTTTTCTTCATTCAAAGGAGCTTGATGCTGTAATGGCTCACGAAATAGGGCATGTAAAAAAAAACCATCTACAGCTTTACCTATTCTTTTTTGTAGGTTATATGCTCCTTACTTTTGCCGGATTTAATCTTGTTGTCTATTTTACCATTTATATAGAGCCGGCATACCGCTTTTTAATAGATGCGGGTATAGATCGAGAATCTCTTGTTTCAGCTCTTACAAGCATTTTCCTCATCGTAACTTTTATTATCTATTTCAGATACCTGTTCGGTTTCTTCATGCGCAATTTCGAACGACAGGCAGATGTCTATGTTTATGAGCTTATGGATAATGCCCTACCTCTAATTTCCTCCCTTAAAAAAATAGCTGTCATAAGCGGTCAGTCTCCTGATAGGCCGAACTGGCATCATTTCAGCATTAAAGAACGAATTGATTATTTGAACAAATGTGAAACAGACAGAAGATGGGTCAGTAGACATCACAAAAAAATTCAAAAAAGCATTGCGGTTTATCTCGCAGGAATGATTCTTTCCGGAATTGCAGTTTATAATCTGAATTTTGGTGAAACAGGTAAAAAACTCAACAGTTATCTTATTGAAACACTTATCATTCGGGAAATTAAAAAAAATCCAAACAATCCATCACTTTTCAGAGAGTTGGGCGACTATTATTACATATCATTGAAAAGGTATTCGGATGCGGTCAACATATACGAAAAGGGTCTTTTGATTACCCCTGACGATCCTGAAATATTGAATAATTTTGCATGGCTTCTGGCAACCTGCGAGGATGAAATGTTTCGGAATCCGAAAAAGGCTCTCATCCTTTCCCAAAAAGCAGATCGCCTGAAAAAAGCGGCGCACATTAAAGACACCCTGGCTGAAGCTTACTTTGTGAACGGCTATTTTGACAAAGCTTTTTTAACAGGAAAAGAGGCTCTCTCACTTGTGAAAAAAGAAAAAGATCGTTTACATTTTGAGAATCAACTGAAAAAATTCATAGCGGCCTTTGAAAATATGTAAAAAGAACTTATGTTTTCCGAATTATCCGGGTTATTTCTTTTTGGCAGATTTCCGGGACGCCTTAAAATCATCCTCTTGAGCACCCTGCCCCTCCACTTCAACAATCTGTCCTGCGTCTATAATTCCTTCACCAAGAATTTCGGATATATCACTTACGTTCAATACCATTTTCACATAGGCGTCACCGTACTTGTCCCAACCATAATCCTTAACCTCTGCGAGGTAGAGCGTTGCAAGAACCTTGGTCTTGACCAGGTCTGATTTCAGTATATAGTTTTCAACCTTGGTTTGGCTTTCCAGTGTAAAACCGACTATCTGCTTAATAAGCTGTTTATAGGCATCAAGTTCTGCGGCACGAAGTGCTCTGATAGGTCCGGCCATTTCCGGTGTTGACGTGGCAAATCCTACACGTCTATAAACCTTGTTTTTAAGATTCATCTTCTTTCCGTCAATATTGGTTATTGTATCCAGTGTCACTGAGGCCGTAACTTTGGCAATATCTTTTTCCTGGTCATAGACAATATCCTCATATTTAATTCCCTTGATCTTGGCCTGAGTCTTGGTCTCTGTCGATCCTTCAAAACTTGCAGGGATCATATCTTTTACTTCTTCCGTTGCCCTCAATTTTAAACCATAAATGGATTCAACGATAGCTCTTTCCGCCATAACTTTGGCAGCCCTTATGGTCATTATCCTTTTATTTCCGGACCAGCCGGATGGCGCCATAACACCGACACACACTGAAATAACAATTAAACTTCTAATTATCTTCGGGATCATTTTCCGATTTCTCCCCTTCTTTTGAAGTGTCTTTTTTATTATTGATATCGACAATTCCTTCTTTAACAGTCCCATCATCAGGGCTGTTAGCGTTATCCAGTTCCGCTATTTTTTCTTCTTCATCGTAAACTTTCTGATGGTAAATATCGAATTGAATCTTTCCTTCCCTGTGTTCGGCTTTTGCTTTGAGCTCAACCGTCCCGTCCTTTGGCAAATCCGGAATTTGCTGAACGGCCTGCTTATTCAGTTCATCCAATTCTTTGGTTCTTTGTTCTACCATTATCTTATTGCCGGCCCAGGATACTGTAAAAAGTGAAAAAAGAAAGCATCCGGCAAACAGAAGCAATCGAATTATAGAAGCATAACCTTTCATTATTCTACCACTCATCATCCGTCAACATCCTGCCCCCCAGTCCTTCTTTCACGGATCCGCCTGTTTTTTTCTCTTTAGACGGCTTCTTCTCTTCCGCTCGAGCAGGAGATGCCGCAGCGACTTCCGATGCACCTTTTGACGGCTCAACAGACTCCTCGGGTATTCCCTGTTCAGCCGTCTGCGGTTGAGTATCCTGCACGGAGGATACGGAATCTGTTACATCAGAGATAGCAGCATAAGCCTTGTTCAGCGCAATACGTCTTTCGAGCACCTCGTCTGTAATCGGAACCGCCTGGAATACAGCAAGGTATAAATCCTTATCAATTGTTTTTGCTCCCGGCTTAAAATTCTGCAGGACTTTCAACGTTCCCTGGTCCATTTCACCACTCACAGTCACATCATGTCCTTGAATAAAAAGAAGTTCCTGAACCTTTACAATTCGAGTTGCTTCATCCATATCATAATATGATTTTTTCAACGCAGCCATTACTACCGGATCCGAATCAGCTTCAGGCAGAAGATTCCAGTATGGCACCATCAGATACTTACCGATCACCTGAATCATGCTGAGCTGCACAAGAAGTCTCACTGCCGCATGCCTTCCCTGAACCTTCTTGATTGATCCTTTTAACCCGAAAGTGGGGCCGAACAGCGTTATTCCGAGTTCTTTCTCGCTTACCGCTTTGGAGACTCTAATGGTATTCACGGTCTGCATCTTTGCAATACCCGCCATTGTTTGAAAATCGATCATATTGAAATCGACCGTAATACTTGCCAGACCGGTTTTAGCACCTTCGCTGTATTCTGCACCGACCGTGGTTGATGGAGCCCATTTAGGAGCACCTGTAAAGTCTCCGGCAGCACCGACATCAACATTATTCCCTCTTGTTTCAAGGCCCCTGTCAAATTCGGTAATTCCTCCTGTGATAACAACATCGGGAATCGTTTTATTTTCAAATGTTGAGTAGCCGGTAACCATCTGATTCTGGATAAAAGCAGGGTTATATGGAATAAATGTTACTTTCCCGCCAATGGAGTTGAGGGTACTTTTCAGCATTTCCGTAACATCTCTCGGAATTTCTCCTCCGGTGGCTCCGGCAGTACCCGTATTATCTGCAATATCCTTACTCTGAACTCTCAGGGCTTCGGTTCCATAAATTTCAGTCATCATTCCAAGCTTTGTCAACGCTTCGGTAAAGGAAGTAGTCTTTTGAGCAGGCGGTTCCTCCTTTAATTCCACATCCACTTTCCTTGGATCAACGGTGGCACAAGAAACCAGAAAAAAAAGGACGGGCAGCAATAAAACGACAAACCGAATCTCTATTGAATTCAAAATCCCCCCGGTGAAGTGTTTCATTTCTCTCCTTATCTAAATATATCTTAAATAATTCAATGCAGCGCCGCTTCAAGTGGCCCTTTTATAACATTATAAGAATAGGACCGTTACAAAAGTCTATGTTTGTTTACTCCACGATCTGTGTTTTATCACCCTTTGACTCGTCGATGATAATAATGTCTCCCTTTACATTCGAGCCCGGTCCCATCACAACGCTGTTCATGGCACCCCCGCCCTTACCGGAACTGCTATCTTCCGCCAAACCTTTTTCAACCAGCTTTTGCCTTCTTTTGGCATTGCTTTTGGCGTTCAACTTGATAAATTTTATGTTCTGTTCTGGATTGCCTAAATTATCATAGCTGTTGATGTTATCATCGACAGCTATGCCATCATCCAAATCGCCGCAAAAAGCACTGCCGCTGCTGATTAGGCTGACAAACATAATTATGATTATGATACAGAACCATTTATGCCACATAATGCCCTCCTGTCCCATCAGGATCGTTTTAGAATTATCGTTAAAATTCATCCCGGGCCATCTACCCCTTGTCAGGTTTTTTCACCCGAATACAACTAAAAAACATTTAGTCTGTATTCATTATTTTTATCATAAAAAGTTGCAACCCACCAATATCTGAAAAGAAAATCCATAAAAGTTCAATCCTCCCAAGAATGAGAGAAAAAAGTCAATACCATTTCTGCGGGATTAAAAGGAAAGCATCTGCGCAAAATTATACTCCCGGCAGGGCCGAATTCGATCCGTGCCTGCCTGGGAGATGGATTTTATCAATCTTTCTTTCGCCGCTATTCCATTGTCACGGAACCCATGCTGGCTTTACTGTCCTTTCCAATGGCAATGTTGGCTGATTTCTTAACATCAGCCTTGTTGACCACCTTGCCGGAAACCTTTGAGTCCTT
>JAQYVL010000215.1 GCA_030145525.1 Desulfobacterales bacterium | reverse complement strand
AGAGGCTGACATAACTGGATGCCCTTAACACTGTTTCGTTTAACCAGATTATCTCGAACCGGAAGGGTCTGAGAATACTCATGATTGGGCACCTGCATTTCGGTTTGTGTTTCAAGCGGTTTCATGACCAGAGCGGGCTTTTTTGCAGGACAGATATCCGCGCAGTTACCGCACCCCATGCAATCAAGAGTGTTGACCTGAATTTTGAAATTAAATTCTTTTAATTCCTTACCGATAGCCTTAATGACTTCAAAACCCGAAGGAGCATTTGAAACCTCTTCATCCGTTAACAGTACGGGCCGAATCGCCGCATGCGGGCAAACTATGGCGCACTGGTTGCACTGAATGCAATTTTCCATTACCCATTCCGGAACATTAATGGCAACACCGCGTTTCTCATACTGGGTTGTACTCACGGGAAAAATCCCATCCGGCCTGAAGCTGCTCACCGGAAGTTTGTCCCCCTGCTGAGCCAGCATCGGACGCATAATATTTTTTATAAAATACGGTTCATCTTTTCCCTTTCCTTCCTCATCAACAGCATCACCCCATGAAGCGGGATATTTTATCTCAACCATGTTTGCAAGGGTCTGATCCACTGCGGCATTATTCATGTTTACAATCTCATCTCCCTTCATACCAAACATTTTTTCAATCTGTTCCTTGAGATAAATGACTGCATCGTCTACCGGGATGACATTTGCAAGTTTAAAAAAGGCTGTCTGCATGATCATATTGATGCGGCCGCCAAGTCCAACATCAGACGCAATCTTTACAGCGTCAATGTTGTAAAATCTTAATTTCTTGTTTGCAATGGTTCTGCGCATACCGGCGGGGAGCTCTTTTTCCATCTCTTCTGCCGTCCACTTTGAATTTAGCATAAAAATCCCGCCGTCTTTAATTCCCTGGAGTACATCATAAGTATGGACATAACTCGATTTATGGCATGCAACATAGTCTGCTGAATCGATAAGATAGGTAGACTGGATCGGCTTTTTCCCGAACCGGAGATGGGAAATTGTAACACCTCCTGATTTTTTTGAGTCATAGGCAAAATATGCCTGAGCAAACATATCTGTATTATCGCCGATAATTTTGATTGCGCTCTTATTTGCACCAACGGTTCCGTCAGCTCCGAGTCCCCAGAATTTGCATTGAACGGTCCCTTCAGGAGTGACATCGAGTCCGGTTTCAACCGGAAGTGATGTGCCTGTAACGTCGTCATCAATTCCAACAGTAAAATGATTCTTTGGGCTTCCCCCGGTCATGTTTTCAAAAACAGCTTTTACCATACTCGGGTTGAATTCCTTGGATCCAAGCCCATAACGGCCATTGACGATTTTTGCTCGCCGATCTTTTTCCATGAAAGCGGTTACCACATCCTGGTATAGGGGATCACCAATCGCCCCTGGTTCCTTGGTTCGGTCCAGTACGGTGATAAGCGATGCGGACTCCGGTATAACATCAACAAGATGCTCCGGAGAAAAGGGACGATAAAGTCTCACCTTGACCAGGCCCACTTTTTCTCCCTTTCCTGTCATATGATTTACTGTTTCTTCAATGGTTTCACAGGAAGATCCCATAGAAATAATTATTCTTTCAGCAGCAGGATCACCGACATAATCGAAAAGTTTATACCTTCGCCCCGTGAGTTCACCAATTTTCTTCATATATTCTTCAACAATTCCAGCTATTTTCAGATAGTAGGAATTGGCTGCCTCTCTACCCTGGAAGTAGACATCCGGATTTTGTGCGGTACCTCTAAGCTCCGGTCTTTCCGGATTTGCAGCTCTTTCACGAAATTGTTGAACCGCATCCCATTTCACCAGGTTAGCCATATCTTCATAATCAATTATTTCAACCCTTTGAATCTCATGAGAGGTTCTAAACCCGTCAAAAAAGTGGAGGAAAGGAATGCTCCCTTCAATAGCGGCAAGATGAGAAATCAGCCCCAGATCAATCACCTCCTGGACGGACGCTGAGGCGAGAATGGCAAAGCCGGTCTGTCGAACAGCCATGACGTCCTGGTGATCTCCGAAAATAGAAAGTGCATGGGCGGAAATGGCACGGGCGGTAACATGCATGACACAGGGCAGAATCTCTCCGGACATTTTATACATACTGGGTATCATCAACAGCAGCCCCTGGGAAGCGGTAAATGTCGAAGCAAGTGTCCCGGCCGCGAGGGCACCATGAACAGATGCTGCGGCTCCGGCCTCAGACTGAAGCTGTCTGATAAGCAAGGTCTGCCCGAAAATATTCTTTCTGCCTGCGGCAGCCCACTCATCAGCAATCTCGCCAATGGGAGAAGAAGGTGTAATCGGATAAATGTTCGCAACATCACTCATGGCATAAGCCACATGGGCGGCTGCAGTGTTTCCGTCTATCGTTTGCATTTTTTTCGCCATAAAAGCACTCCTTTTTTAAATCTACTGATAATCACATTTAAGCAATCGCATATTCGAATATAATTTTTATCTCAGCATGCAGCCAGGGTCTTCACTTTGCAGAAAATATCAGGCAAGTATTATTGACTTTTTTTCAATCAAACCACGGAACAGGCTTTATGCTGTTTGAGGATGAAATCGTACAAATCAGATCCGGGAGACGGACTGTTTGTAACATAATCCCACAAAATCTATTAATTTTTTTAAAGTTTTGAAAATATATCAATAAATATTTCTTGTAAAGAAAAAAATTTGGAGCCCGATTGGAACCCGCTTGAAACCCACATCGATAAGACGGGGATTCAGAATTTAGCGGCCATAGCGGCAGATATAACACCTTAAATTTATGCAAGAAGATTTTCAAAAAAATCATTCCCCTTATCATCAACAATAATAAAAACCGGGAAATCCTTAACCGTAATCAGGAATACAGCCTCCATACCGAGTTCCGGGTATTCAATTGTCTCAACATTTATGATACACTCTTTTGCGATTCTTGCTGCAGGACCGCCGATGGCCCCCAGATAAAATCCACCATGAATTTTGCACGATTCAGTAACGCTTTTTGAGCGGTTACCCTTTGCCAGCATGACCAGCGAAGCCCCTTTTTTCTGAAAGGCGGATACATAAGGGTCCATCCGGCCGGCAGTTGTCGGCCCGAAGGAGCCGGAAGGATAACCTGAAGGCGTTTTGGCAGGGCCTGCATAATAAATAATATGATCTTTAAAATAGCCGGGAAGCCCATCTCCATTTTCAAACCGCTCATGAATCTTCGCGTGGGCAATGTCTCTTGCAACAACAATCCTTCCGCTCAGAAGCAGTCTTGTAGCGACAGGATATTTTGTAAGAACATTCCTTATCTCGTCCATGGGACTGTTCAAATCGATGTGGACGGCATCGAATTCACTTTCAGAAGTCTCTGGCAGAAATTTTGCCGGATTGGTTTCAAGCTGCTCAAGAAACAGTCCTTTTTTTGTTATTTTTGCTTTGATATTCCTGTCAGCACTGCAACTGACTCCGATGCCGACAGGACAGCAAGCCCCATGTCTCGGCATTCGGACAACACGGATATCATGACAAAAATATTTCCCGCCGAATTGTGCGCCGATCCCCAGTCTTCCGGATATTTCCAGCAGCCTTTTCTCCAGATCATAATCACGAAAAGCATGCCCATACTCATTCCCCTTCTTTGGCAATCCGTCCAGATACCCTGCAGAGGCGAGCTTGACTGCTTTTAAATTCATTTCCGCGGAAGTCCCCCCGATGGCAACCGCCAGATGATAAGGCGGACAGGCTGCTGTTCCAAGTGTTTTCATTTTTCTTTCCAGAAAATCCTTCAGCGCTGTCGGATTCAGGACGGCTTTTGTTTCCTGGAATAAAAAGGTTTTATTGGCTGATCCGCCGCCTTTGGCCATAAACAAAAAATGATACTCATCGCCCTGTACGGAATGGATATCAATTTGAGCCGGCAGATTACATTTTGTGTTTACTTCCCGATACATATCAAGAGGCGCGTTTTGAGAATACCGAAAATTATTTCTTGTATAAGCGTTGAAAACACCCTTTGAGAGTGCCTCTTTATCCGAAAACCCGGTCCAGACTCTCTGCCCCTTCTCCCCCATAATAATTGCCGTACCCGTATCCTGACACATTGGGAAGACATAGTCGGAGGCTATTACCGCGTTTTTAATCATTTCAAAAGCAACATATCGATCATTTTCCGAACTTTCCGGATCACCAATAATTTTTTTCAGTTGTTTCATGTGAGAGGTCCGCAGAAGATGAGACACATCTCTGAAAGCCGTCTCGGCCAATTCCGTCAATCCTTCGGGAAAAATTTTAATGACACTCTCTCCCTCAAAAGAACTCTTTTTCAAATAAGAATCGGAGAGCAAACGGTACTCGGTCTGATCTTCACGGACAGGAAACATTTCCTGGTAGCAGAATTCGGACATAACATGATTCCTTTGATAATATTTTCGGCAATATGCTGTTAGAGAAAACAACCACCTGTAAAATAAAAAGAAATGGCCTTTCCTTCAAAATCTGTTCATCTTTGCAGATACTAAAGAAAAGGCCACCCGCTGGATTAGAAACCACTCAAAATCAATTCCAGCAATTATAACAAAGACATGTATTCATTCACCTTTTTAGCCATCCTATCTTTCCAGAATTGAAAGCCCGACCATGAAATGGCCTTTGAATCGTCCCTGATCATCTTTTGAAACATGCCGGACCTCTGTTTCAAGCTGCTCAACCTGCCCGGGAAAATCTGTAGGATAATATTTCATTTTGAATATTTTCCCCTCCTGCAGATGATCGAGAACCGCAGAATCTTCCCGGACCAAAACGCACATACCCCTTTCTGAAAGATTCCATATCCTGAATTGATAAACCGGTTCCAGTGCTTCGATTGAAAACTCCACGCTGTAATATCTGTCTACAACTTTCCGGTGTTCATGCCTGTTTCCAGTTTCCGGATCATTAGGGGTATCCAGCTTCATAATATTCCTCATACCGGTTTCAAAAGATAGGATTTCGGATGACTTGCTCTTACCCATACATCATATGTCAAGATATTTCAATTCAATATATAGATACTGATCAGGCCTTCAAAACCGTTTCCATCAGATCCCCAACCATCTTGGAAAAGCGTGATGGATTTTCCACCTTCCCGCCTTCACTAATAACTGCTATATCATACAGCAGATCGCTGTAATCATTAATCTTCTCGTTTTTCCTGTCCTTTTGGAACAGGTCCTTAATCCCGACAACGGCCGGATTCTCCACATTCAGTTCCAGAGTTCGCTTATTTTCCGGCATCTCCTGGCCTGAGGATTTTAGTATCTTCTCCATGTATGCGCTCATGTCCTGGCTGTCACCGGAAAGACATGCTACAGAGCCCTTCAGACGTGTAGACGGTTTGACTTCCTTGATATTTTTTTCAAGCCTTGATTTGATATGGTCAAAAAGGGCCGTAAACTCATCCTTTTTTTTCTCATCAACCTTGTCCAGATCAAGATCACCCTTTTCTGCACTTTTCAGCTTTTTACCGTCATATTCAGGAAGGGACATCACCACCCACTCATCAACCGGGTCCGTCATAAGAAGGACTTCATAGTCTTTTTCCTTCAGCGCTTCTATATGCGGACTATTCAAAATAGATGAAATGTTATCTCCGGTAATGTAATAGATATCCTTCTGATCCGTCTTCATTCCCGAAACATATTCTTTAAGGGAAATAAATTTTTCACCTGATTTGGATGTTCGATACCGGACAAGCTCTGATATTTTATCCTTGTTTTCAAAATCCGTATGAATTCCGGTTTTAAGAATTTGGCCAAATTCCTTATAGAACCCCTCATATTCCTCTTTTTCCATGTCGGAAAGGAGTTTAAACAATTTGCTGACAAGATTTTTGCGAATATTTCTGACAAGCCTGTCCTGCTGAAGGATTTCACGACTTACATTCAGGTTCAGATCCGAAGCGTCAACCACTCCCCTCACAAAGCTGAAATATTCCGGTATCAGTTCCTTACAGTTCTCCATGATAAATACACGCTTACAGTAGAGCTGCAGGCCGTGCTTTCGTTCCGGCATGAACATATCAAAAGGAGCTTTGGAGGGAATGTAAAGAAGCACACTGTATTCCGTTGTACCTTCCAATTTCAGATGCATGTTTCTCAGGGGAGGATTCCAGTCATGACTTAAATGTTTATAAAATTCGACATGCTCTTCTTCGGTAATTTCATTTTTATTCTTCAGCCAAATGGCTTTCATCGAATTCAGCGTCTCTTCCCTGACAACCTTTTTCGTTGTATCCCCGACCGGTTTGCCATCCTTATCAAGTATCTTCTCATTCTCAGGGATTGGCTCATCTTTTTCAACATCCATTACAACCGGATAGTTCACAAAATCGGAATATTTTTTTACAATCCCGCGAATCATCCATTCATCTGTAAAATCCTGTTCGTCTTTCTCTTTTTTCTTCAGTTTAAGAATAATATCCGTACCCCTGGATTTTTTTGTTGTTTCTTCGATGGTGTATGATCCATCCCCTGTTGACTCCCATTTGACTGCAATGTCCGATCCAGGCGCCCGAGTAATTATAGTGACTTTATTCGCAACAATAAAAGCGCTGTAAAACCCGACTCCAAACTGGCCAATCAACTCAGGTGATAGTGTTTTATTTTTTTTAGACTTTTCCAGAGCCTCCATAAAGACCGATGTGCCGCTTTTTGCTATTGTGCCGATATTCTCCATGACTTCATCATATGTCATTCCAATGCCGTTATCAGAAACCATAAGGGTCTGCTTTTTCTTATCCGGAATAAGCTTAATTTTAAATTCAGCATCATCACCAAGTATTTCCGGTTCTGTCTGGGACCGAAATCGAAGTTTGTCAATGGCGTCTGATGAATTGGAGATAAGCTCCCGCAGGAAAATCTCCCTGCTGGAGTACAGGGAATTGATGATAAGGTTAAGAAGCTGTTGAACCTCTGTCTTGAACTGACGTGTTTCCTTTTTTCCTTTCATTACCACTCCTTTCTGTAAATAATGTTTTTTTAAATTGTATCGATTATCTGACAGTCTTAACGTGAGAAAACATGTAAAACATCAAAAACACTTCGTGTCTGAAATTAAATTTTAGGATTACAGGGTAAATGAAACAATAAAAGATGTGTGCGAAACATGAATTGTCAACCCCTGAGGCCATAGCATTTTTCAGATATTGATTATACTATGCCAGACTGTCAGGCAGGGCGTCATGTATCGCATGCTTTTGAATAAATGAATAAATCTGGACTTTTTTAGCCTCGGAAAGGGAGGCAAATTTTACACCGAGCCTTCTTGTAACAACCGGATAGAAAGGAATCTCTTTTTCCATCATGATATCTGAAATAATTTCAAAGGACAGTGATTCTACCTTGATACCATATCCGCTGACAAAAATATCCAGTTCAGAATAGCTGCTTCCCGACTCCTTTGTGTCAATAAACTGAAATGAAAGGCCTCCTTTGCTGATATCGACCATACCCCCCAGTCTTGATGAATTGGATGAAGGCTTCAGCACTACAAAAATTCCGTCAAAGACCTTGTAACGTTTATAAAGCCTCTTGTACCAGCTTGTTCCTTTTTCGGATGAAACCATGGATCATTTCCTTTATGAGAAAGGAACTCTTTAAAACATTTCCAGATATTATTCATCAAACAGCTATGACAGAGACAGAGATAAAACACGTTAAATTACTGTAGGAATAGAGAAACGTACCAGGCTGTCCGGCTTGTTTATGAATATTAAAAAAACGAATTCTTATAGCTGATATATATTTTAAAAAGGTCTTTTTGTCAATTATCGAACTGATCCCATCTCAATTCAATTTTTACCGAGAATCTCTCTGACTAATAACGAAAGCTGCTTAATTTTAAACGGTTTCTGTATAAACCCGTCACAGCCTTTTGCCAGAATCGCAGAAGCCCTGGCATCAATACTGCCGCCGCTGGAAAGAAGGACGCTGGCTTTTGGATTGATCTCTCTTATTATGTCAAACACTTTCCCGCCATCCATGTCCGGCATTATGATGTCGAGAATTACGAGCGAGATACTCTCTTTTCTTCCGGCATAAATTTCTATGGCTGCCTTCCCGCCTCTTGCGACAATAACCTCGTATCCAAGCTCCTTGAGCATTGACCGGCACACATCGATAATAATATTCTCATCATCTATAAGAAGAATGGTTTCTGTACCCTTCTCAAGGTGTTCAGTTGGCATATCCTCTGCCGAATCCTTTTTTTCCGTTGCCGGAAGAAAAATGTCAAACCTTGTACCCTCGTTTTCTTTGGTCTCCACATCAATAAAACCACCATGGTTTTTCACGATGCCAAAGGCTGAGGCCAGCCCTAGTCCGGTACCTTCACCGACTTCTTTTGTCGTATAAAAAGGCTCGAATATTTTATCTAAAATCTTCTTGTCTATTCCCGACCCCGTATCTCCAATAGATATTTTAACGTATTTCCCTGCGGAAATTCCCAAAAACTCAGCATCTGACTCGGCAAAAACAACATTTTCTGTTTTTAAATACATATCACCGCCTTTTTCCATTGCCTGGGCGGCGTTGACGTAAATATTCAACAACACGAGTTCTATCTGTCCCTGATCCGCTTCTATGGTCCAAATATTTTTTTGAAAGCTGCCGTGAATTTTAATCTCCCGTTTTGACTGACCGAACATTTTTGACGTATTATAGATAATTTCATTTGGATTTAAGAGCTTTACAATATATTTCCCACCCCTTGCAAACCCCAGAAGATGTTTGGTCAGATTTGCACCGTTTTCAATACAGCGTTCAATGCTTTTTAATTCTTCATAATGATTCTGACTTATCTCTTCATTCAGCAACATCAATGACAAATTCCCCTGAATGCCCATCAAAAGATTATTGAAGTTATGCGCTATTCCCCCGGCAAGTGTTCCGATTGAGTCCATTCGCTGAACTTTTTCCACTCTTGATTCCATTTTTTTCTGCGCAGTGATGTCACGCAAAAAACTGAGGATAGCGGGCCTGCCTCCCCAGGAAATAGAAACATCATTCAGTTCCACCCATAATTCCGTTCCTGAATCCGTCACCATACGAAAGGAGCATATATCAGGGAGCGATTCACCGGAAACCCTTTTCAGATGTCTTTCTATAACCATCTTTCTTTCTTCGGGATGAATGTAATCAAAATATGAGGAAGATTCAGGTCTGCCTCCAAGATATTTGCCAAGTTCTACCGCTTTTGGATTTGGAAAAAGAATGCGTCCATCCTGCACTATAAAAATCGCATCATTTGCATTCTCGGCCAGAAGACGGTATTTTTCCTCGGACTCTTTAAGGGCCGCTTCTATCTGCTTGCGGGCTGTAATGTCCGTTAGGATAGCGATCAGGCATTCCTCGTCACCATAATTCAACCTTCTGGCAGAGACTATAGTGCTCAGTATGGTACCGTCTTTTCTCTTGCATTTTATCTCAAGCCCACTCACTTCAATTCTTTCTACAAGTGTTTTTCCAAATTTTTCCATCCCCGACTGATCTACAAAAATATCCAGCTCAGCAGGTGTTTTCCCGAGGATCTCTTCTCTTGAAAGTCCTGACAAAATGCAGAAGGCCTCGTTCACATCAATAAATTTACGATCAGCAATACGGATAATAGTAATGGAATCGGGTGCTGCCTTAAATGTCTTCCGGTAGCGATCCTCGCTTGCACAGAGCGTTTTTTCAACTTTTTCACGAGCGACAATATCCTGTTTAAGCAGTCTGTTTGCCTCTTCCAGCTCCTCGGTGCGCGATTCAACCTGTTTCTCAAGCTCTTCATTGAGCCTGAACAACTCGCCACTAGCATTCCTCAGTTTTCCGAGCATCCTGTTATAAGTTTCTGCAAGCACCTGAAACTCATCATTTGTATTTATAATAACTTCCTTTGGGTTCAGGCTATCCATATCCTGCATGGAAAGTGTTAGCTTTTTAAGAGGAGACAGTATTACCCTTCGAAATTGTGTATGAAACAGAATGAACAGGAAAAAAGTAAAAAGCGTCGTAAAAAGAAAAACAAGAACACACAACCAGAACTTGGTTATTTTCAGAGAAGAATTATCCCGGATCATGATTACCGCATAATTGCCATTGCTGCCGTGATGTCCTGGAAGAAAAATTGATTCGTAGTATAAAGTCGAATTAACCCCCTCAAGAACGATATTATCAGTAAAGCCGCTTTCGCCGTTCAATACCCTGGTAACAATATCAGACACAGCAGATGACCAGTCCAATTTCACATCCCGGGTCCTGTGATAGCCTGTTTTGTTCTGAACAGACCCTCCTGACTGATTTTTTACAAGGATATTTCTAGTAAGATTTTTCAGATTATATATTTCCCTGAGCTTATTTTTATCAGGATGAGCTATAATTACACCCATATTGTCAATTACAATTGCTGAAAGATCTTTTGCATCCAGATAATTATGCACCATATCCTGAAGCTTTTCAAAATTTATGTCTGTTCCCATAATGCCTATAAATCGGCCGTTTTTTCTTATCCCATGGAATACAGACGTTACCGGCTTATTCCCTGTCATGGAATAATATGATTTTGAAATAAAGGGTTTATAACCTTCCCCTATAAATTTTTTAAACCACCATCGCTGTCCGCGATGTCCCAGAGGCCCAAAACTTCTATCAACCTGATCTCCCCTGATGTCCTGGGCAAAAAAAAGCTCGGCAAAATCATATTTTTTCTGCATCGCTACTAAAAGAGGTGCCCCGCTTCGGTCACCCAAGACGTTTCCAATCTTTTTCCCGATATTATATTTTCCAACCCGCTGATCCCAGTTTTCATCGGCGGAAGCCACAGCTTCGACAACTATAGGGTTTATTGACAACTGGTAATTCAGGCTAAACGCATGATCCAGCAATCCTTTAACTGTTCCGGAAAGCCCCTTTATATGAAGCATATCCTTTTCATGTATATCACGGCTGAATCGATGAAGAAGAAAAACGCTTATCACAATTGAGGATACAAGGACGGAAACACATATTGAAAAAAAAATGACCCCGCTGAACTTGGAAGCAACAGATCTATTATTCATAAATTATTATTGAATTGCAGAATTCAAACAAAACTTTAAATTATACAACTCATTTTTCCTTATTATTTATAAGCTTGTATTTCATGCATTGCATTATTTTTATAAACTCAAATCATATAAAGCAAGAGGAAAAAAACCACGTACAGATGTGCAGAAGCTGCATTAACTGACGTGGTTTCTAATGTTGGCCGAAATTCCGAAGAGCAACCGCGTATGCGAGGCAATTTCAAAACATCCTCTTTTATCCGGTATCTTTGTCAGGACAAGGCTTTCTTTAAGTACTGTCCGGTATAAGATCTTTTATTTTCTGCAATCTCTTCAGGCGTTCCAACCCCGACAATCTCCCCTCCCCTGTCTCCACCTTCTGGTCCAAGATCAATGATATGATCTGCATACTTAATGACATCCAGATTATGCTCTATCACAATAACCGTGTTACCGGAATCCACAAGCCTCCCAAGCACATTCAGAAGCTTTCGGATATCATCCGCATGGAGGCCGGTTGTGGGTTCGTCAAGAATGTAAATTGTCCGTCCTGTCCCTTTTTTACTCAATTCCCTTGCCAGCTTTACCCGCTGAGCTTCTCCTCCGGATAACGTTGTTGCAGGCTGACCAATCTTAATATAGCCAAGTCCCACATCCACAAGCGTTTGCAGTTTCGATCTGATCTTTCCGATTTTTCCAAAAAAGGAGAGTGACTGATTTACCGTCAAATCAAGAATCTCAGAAATATTTTTCCCCTTGTATCGAATCTCCAGGGTTTCTCGATTATAACGCTTACCCGTGCAGACATCGCATGAGACATATATATCAGGAAGGAAATGCATTTCTATTTTAATGATCCCGTCGCCACTGCATGCTTCACACCTGCCCCCCTTGACATTAAAACTGAAACGACCCGGTTTATATCCACGAATACGTGCTTCGGGGGTTCTTGTAAAAAGCTCACGAATAAATGAAAAAATTCCTGTATACGTTCCGGGATTAGAACGCGGAGTCCGCCCGATAGGGGCCTGGTCGATATTCACCACCTTGTCGATATGTCTCAATCCCTTTATTTCATCATACCTTCCTGCAGAAATTTTGGCCTTATAAAGCTTCTGGGAAAGCACACGATATAATGTTTCAAAAACAAGTGTCGATTTGCCGGATCCGGATACCCCTGTTACGCAGTTAAAGCATCCTAGTAGAAATTCAGCATCAATGTGCTTCAGGTTATTTGCTGAAGCCCCCTTAATAATAAGCTTTTTCCCACTATCCAAACGTCTCTCAAACGGTGTGTCAATCTTTTTTCTGCCGGACAAATACTGCCCGGTCAAAGAATCAGGATGTTTCAGCAGTTCCCGGGATGATCCGGAAAACACAACCTGCCCTCCGTTCATACCTGCAGCCGGTCCCATATCAATAACATGATCGGCAGCCATGATTGTCTCTTCATCATGCTCCACTACGAGGACTGTATTGCCAAGATCCCTCATTTTCAGAAGCGTTTTAAGCAGTTTCCGGTTATCCCGCTGATGAAGCCCTATGCTCGGCTCATCCAGCACATAAAGGACACCGGTCAATTTTGATCCAATTTGCGTCGCAAGGCGGATTCGCTGACTCTCTCCACCGGAAAGTGTGGACGCTGCTCGATGAATGGTAAGATAAGAAAGCCCTACATTTTTAAGAAAACCCAGGCGTTCGATGATCTCTTTTAATATTTTCTCTGCAATTACCGCCCTTTTTCCGGAAAGTTCCAGACCACTGAAAAATTCAAATGCATTTTCAACCGACATGGCTGTAATATCTGAAATATTCAACCCTCCAATTTTTACGGAACAGCTTGGCCTGTTTAAACGACTGCCTCCGCACTCCGAGCAGGGTCGGAAATTCATATATCTTTTTATCTCTTCCCTTGCCTGAAATGAATCTGTTTCCTTGTAGCGACGTTCCAGGTTAGGTATTATCCCTTCAAATTTTCTTCGGTAAATCACACGCCTTTCATTTTCTTCAAAATAGAAAGGAATTTTTTTGTCCCCTGAGCCATAAAGCAGAACCTTCTTAAAATGATCGGGAAGTTTATTGTAAGAAGTATAAATATCAACGCCATAATGTATTGTAAGAGCATCCAGAAATTCTGCAAACTGTACTGAATTCCTGTTTGCCCATGGAGATACAGCCCCCTCACGCAGAGACAGCCCCCGGTTCGGCATAATCAGATCCGGATCAAATTCCGTGGTTGATCCCAGACCGTCACACCTTGGACAGGCTCCCTGGGGCGAATTGAAAGAAAAACTTGCCGGGGTAAATTCGGAATAACTGACACCGCAATCATTACATGCGGATCTTTCACTGAAAAGAATCTCGGGTCCATCAACCACATCGACGGCAACCAGGCCATCGGATTGGGCTATAGCCAGTTCTAATGAATCAGCCAGCCGGTTTCTGATTGTGTCTTTGATAACAAGCCTGTCAATCACAACATCGATTGAATGCTTCTTATTTTTATCCAGTTTCGATACATTCTCGATATCCAGAATTTCACCATCCACCCGTATACGGGCAAATCCATCTTTTCGGAGCTGATGGAACAGCTTTTCATGAGTTCCCTTCTGTCCTTTTGTCAATGGCGCAATAATAATTATCTTTGTACCTTCTTCCATGGCCATAATTCTATCGATTATCTGATCAATTGTCTGAGATGTAATGGGCCGGCCGCAAATATAACAATGAGGGATTCCAATACGGGCAAACAGGAGGCGAAAATAATCATAAATTTCCGTAACCGTTCCAACTGTGGATCTTGGGTTATGGCTTGTTGTCTTTTGTTCAATGGCAATTGCCGGAGAAAGGCCCTCGATTGTATCGACATCCGGTTTATCCATTCGTTCCAAGAACTGACGCGCATATGTGGAAAGGGATTCAACATACCTGCGTTGCCCCTCGGCATAAAGTGTGTCAAAAGCAAGGGTCGATTTGCCGGAGCCCGATAAACCCGTAATGACAATAAGTCTGTTACGGGGCAGATCAACATCAATATTTTTCAGATTATGCTGCCTTGCACCGCGGATTATGATCATATCGGATTTCATCTATGAGGCCTCCTGATTTTCGGCCAGAAAATCTGCCTGGGATGTCGCCATTCTTATTGCAGCAGCCATACTGCCGGGATCAGCGCTTCCTGTTCCCGCAATATCATAGGCTGTCCCATGGTCGACCGAGGTGCGTATAACAGGAAGCCCTAGGGTTGTATTTACGCCATCCATAAAATGCAACAGTTTAAAAGGAATCAAACCCTGGTCATGGTACATACACACAACTGTATCATACCGCCCTTTATAAGCATGATAAAAAACAGTATCAGGAGGAAATGGGCCGAACACATCCATTCCTTTTTCTGCGGCTTTTCGGACAGCAGGTGAAATGATCTCTTTCTCTTCACTTCCAAAAAGCCCCTGTTCTCCTGCATGAGGATTCAAACCGGCAACTGCGATACGAGGTTTTTTCAGCCCGAAGCTTGTTTTCAGGGACCTGTGTGTAATTTCAATTGTTTTGAGAATGTTTTCAGTCGAAAGGGATGCTGCTGCCTCCTTCAACGACAGGTGGATTGTTACCAGTGCAATCCGCAGTTTTTTACCTGCCATCATCATTACAAAATTATCCGATTTTGTTCTATACGCAATGTACTCCGTATGCCCTAAAAATTTACTGCCCGCCATTTTCATGGCAGTTTTATTTATAGGCCCGGTGACCACAGCAGAAATCTCTCCGGCAATCGCCATATCAACGGCACATTTTATATAGGTTATCATGGCGCGCCCGGTAAGTCCGGATGGATTTCCCCAACTCATCTTCGCGGGGTCAAGATCAGTATGGTCAATCACATCAACGGATCCGGGGGCATACTTTCCGGAAGCAGGAAATTTCACTTTATTCAGCGCGACAGGACGGTTTAAACATCTGCCTGCTGCCTCGAGGATACGAATGTCACCGAATACAAGTGGACGGCAACACTTGTAAAGGGAAGGATCTTCCAGTGCAAGCAGTATTATTTCAGGGCCGATGCCGACCGGGTCTCCCATGGTAATTCCAATAATCGGTCTGTAATCTTTCATGTAGCATCCTTTTAAAAATTTTCCGGTTCATTGTTTTAAGGCCTGCACATTTTACCGGCCAATTGTATTTTTTTCAATTACGAAACGCACTTCTTTTCAACATGGCATGCCCGGACAAACAACTTTTACAATGGCGGCAAATTGTCTACAGCCTTTCCTGCCGCATAGGCAGCATAAATGGTAATGCTCCATAAAAACTCAGAACAACCACCGAATGGTTATGGTTTCTCAAATGAAAAACAATTGTTAATAAATTGTTCATAACCATCAATAGATTGTTGATAACCTGGATAAGCCCTACCGTAAAACCGGGGTGACGTGCTTCTGCGATCCGGCTTGCATTTGCTAATTGTTGATAACCCTGTAAATAACACTAAAATCGTCTAAAATCATTATAAAAAATGGTTTTCAAAATTTTCAGGCTTCAATCGTTCTGAATCTGTTTCATCTTTATTATCAAACTGATAATACAAAGACCGTTTTTTTAATCCATATCCGAAATAAATATTTTCCAAAAATAAGCTCAAAAAAAGCTTTTATTTTTTTTAAAAATAAAAGGAAATCGAAGAAATATAAAGATTTTAAGAGATAAGTAAATTATTCAAATTTATTGAATAATTTTTTATATGCTTAAAATTCTTATAAAAAAAATAGGATTTGAAATGGTTGTATTTCAAATTAGTTGGCAAGCTTTTTTAAACTTTATATAACTTTTTCAAATTGTTATCAGAAACACCCTATTGATTCCCAAATAGATACTAAACACTGTTCATCCAAGTTGACTCTAAAGTTCACCTGAGCTATTTCTTGCGCACTTGATTTTCAAGTGGCGTCTAAAACTTGAAATAATCCCTGCAAGTACCGAATCATTCAGAATAAGTTACGTTTTACCTGTTCATATTAAGCTGTTTTTTGACCTTTAATATTTGGAAATGAGTTGCCATTATGGAAGCGATTTGGAATAAAGTCAAAACTGTTATAAAAAACAGCCTCCCGGGCCACAGTTTCAAAATGTGGATTGAACCATTGGAATTCAACTGTGCGGGAAATGATCATGTCGTTTTGGCCTGCCCCAACTTTTTTTCGAAAAAACGGGTTCAGGACAATTACTGTTCTCTGATCGAATCAGAATTTAAAAGTATTTCCGGTAAAAATTATAAACTGAATTTTTCAGTTCCGGATACAAAAGGAAGAAAAAAGAAAAAAAAGGGTTCATCCGGCAAACCCTCTACTCAAGAACTTGAAGCATCTGACGGGCATCAAAAATATTTACCCAAATTAAATTTTAAATCCCCTTTGGGCCGCCTTTTGAGGAAGGATTACACCTTTGATAATTTTGTTGTGGGCAGCAATAATGATTTTGCATATTCTGCTGCGCTGTCCATGGCATCGAACAGAACAACCTCCCAGAATTCCTTGTTTTTATTATCAAAAATAGGGATGGGCAAGAGCCATCTCTCCCAGGCCGTTGGCCATCAGATACTTTCATCCAAACCGTTGGAACGGGTCTATTATATTACTGCAGAAGATTTTACCAATGAAATGATCCATGCTTTCAGACATGATTCCATAAGCAAATTTAAAGAAAAGTATCGCAACAAGTGTGATGTTCTGCTGCTGGACGATATCCACTTTCTTTCCGGCAAAGAACGGACTCAGATTGAACTGGCTCAAGCCCTTGATTACCTCTATGAAGCAAATAAAAAAATAATTTTCACAAGCTGCTGTCTCCCAGCAGATATGCCGAAGCTGAGTGAGCAGTTAAGGTCAAGACTCACAAGCGGGCTGATTTCCAACATTGAACCTCCCTGTTTTGCTACCAGGGTCAGGATACTGAGGAAAAAGTCAAAAGCAAGGGGAATTCAGATTCCGGAAAATGTTACAGACTATCTGGCTGATGAGCTTTCAGAGAATGTAAGACAGCTTGAAAGCGGGCTGATCGGCGTTGCGGCTAAATCATCACTGTTAGGTGCGCCGATAGACATAAATCTTGCGAGAAGCGTTGTACAAAATATTGCGCAGCGCAATAAAACAATCACCATTTCAATAATCAAAAAACTTGTTTGCAAAGATTTCAGTATTTCCGAAAAAGATATTGTTTCAAGCTCCAGAAAACAAAGCGTTGTATTACCAAGGCAGATATCCATGTATCTGGCACGCCAATATACCCAGTTACCGCTTCAGGCAATCGGGAAAAGTTTCAACAGGCAACACGCAACCGCCATTCATTCGATTGGGATCATAGATCGGGAAATGAAAAAAAGAGGTCCGATCAAAAAACAGGTCGAGTATCTTTGCAAAAAACTGGATGATGGCAAATTCTAAACCATAAATTCATGGCAATTTCCAGGAAAGTCCTAAAAAAGCTTCAAGAAATCGCAGGCCGGGATAACTTCTCAACAGAACGTGAAGAACTCGCCTGTTATGCCTATGACGCTACCGCACAGCATTTTCTTCCGGATGCCGTTATCTTCCCAAAAAACAGCATGGAAGTATCCGCTATTCTCTCTCTTGCTTCTGAAAAAAACTTCTTTGTAATACCTCGTGGAGCAGGTTCCGGAATGACAGGCGGATCGATCCCTGTCAAAGGCGGTGTTGTGCTTGTCATGACCAGAATGAATAAAATTCTTGAAATCGACTGCGATAACCTTATCGCATATGTGGAACCGGGAGTTATCACCGGTCATTTCCATGAGGCTGTAGAGAAAAAAGGGCTTTTCTATCCTCCGGATCCTGCGAGTTCCGACTTTTCAACTTTAGGCGGCAACCTTGCAGAATGCGCAGGTGGACCGAGAGCTGTGAAATACGGTGTAACACGTGATTATGTTCTCGGCCTTGAAGCAGTTCTGCCCACCGGAGAAATCATCAAAACCGGTGTGCAAACCGCCAAGGGTGTAGTAGGTTACGACCTGACACGTCTCCTTATCGGCTCCGAAGGTACTTTAGGTGTGATCACACAAATAACTCTTCGCCTCATTCCACTTCCGCAATCCGTTAAAACCATGACCGCAGTTTTTAAGAGCATGGAGGCTGCAGCAGAAACCGTATCAGAAATTATCAGGCAGGCGATCATTCCAAGAACAATTGAATTCATGGATAATGCCTCTATAAATTGTGCCGAAAGCTATCTTGGAATTGGTCTGCCCAGAGAAGCCGGAGCCATGCTTCTTCTTGAAGTTGACGGGGAAGAGCATACGGTTGAAACCGATATTGAAAAGCTGAAAGTACTTTGTTTATCTCAAGGGGCAAGCGATGTAACCATTGCTTTATCGGAAGTAGAACGCGAAAATCTCTGGAAAGCACGCAAATCAATATCACCTGCTCTTTATCGCCTGGCACCTGATAAAATAAATGAAGATATTGTTGTCCCCAAAAACAAAATTCCTCATATGGTCCGGAAAATTGAGAATTTGAGCAACAAAACCGGCCTGTCCCTGGCAAGCTTCGGACATGCGGGTGACGGCAACATCCATGTAAATATTATGCTTGATAAAAATCAGCCGGATCATGTAAGAAAAGCCGAGGCTGCTCTTGAAGCCCTCTTTGACTATACCCTTGAGCTTGGAGGAACGATATCCGGAGAGCATGGTGTAGGTATTACAAAAGCCGCTTTTATCACAAAAGAGATCGGCAAGGTGGAACTTGGACTCATGAAGAGTATCAAAACAGTCTTTGATCCAAAAGGAATTTTAAATCCAGGAAAAATATTTGAAAGTCTCGTAAAAAGTTAGTTGATGGCAAAGAATAACTACCCTGCAAAAAAGTGAACGACTCCCTTTTATAGCGAACAGCGATTTCAACTCCATAATAAAATTAATTGCGGGTTCAGACTCTCCGGGGTCTGCTACTGTATTCTTTCATTCAGGTTTTCAGCAGAAAGCAGGTCTTCCAGAAGCTCCATACGGGAATTCTGATCGTTCTCTATTGAGCACCTCAAACTTAACGCACAAAATTTTCGACAAATATTATCTTCAATATTGAAATTACCGAAACATCCCAAGCGATCTTTCGAAGGAAGCATTTTCATTGAATCAATTCTCATATTGTATTTTTCAACTCCAGCAAAGAAACCATTTCTGCATGAATCTTACCGTTGGTTGCCAAAATTTCCGTTTTATCAACTCCAAACTGATTGTCTGAAAAATCCGTTACCGAAGCTTCGGACTCTCTGGCAATCACTACCCCTGCGGCAGTATCCCATGGTTTCAGATTCTGTTCCCAAAATCCATCAAACCGGCCACAGGCGACATAACAAAGATCTAAAGAGGCAGATCCCAATCTTCGTACTCCTCTTGCTGCGCCCAGACAATTTTCAAAACGCTGAAGAAGCGGTCTGAGAATTGTTTTAAAATCATATGGGAACCCTGTAACAAGCAGACTTTCCGATACACAGCTCCTTGTAGATACCCTGATCGGCTTCCCGTTCAAGGTAGCCCCGTTTCCTTTCCGTGCTGAAAAGAACTCACCTGTTTCGGGATTTATCACGATCCCGACAACCGGTTCGCCATCAACTGCGAAAGCAATTGATACTGCAAAAAGCCCTATCTGATAAGCAAAGTTTGTTGTACCGTCAAGCGGGTCGATTATCCACTGAAGTCCCGAATTCCCCTCAATCAGTCCGCTCTCTTCGGCCAGTATTGAATGATCCGGAAACCGTTTGCGAATTGTCTCAACGATTATCTTTTCAGATGCCGTATCCGCTTCGGTCAGAAGATCAATCTCTCCTTTTTTGATAATATTATCAACTTTCCCATAATAAGAGTGCAGTATCTCAGCGCCCTTAAATGCTGCATCTGTACCAACTCTTTGCACATACTCGAGATCCATCTGAGCATCTTTATAATCGATCGGCTTTGGAGTCAACACAAATAATTACAATCAGTCAAAATTTACGTTAACACCCTGTGTTGGTTATCGTTATGGCTGTATTTCTCCATAAGGGACAAACATGGGGCGAATCATGGTATCGATTTTTCGGATCATTTCTCTCAGGGTTGCGGCTTTGTTCGCAGATATGGCGATTCCATTATATCTTACTGCAAGTCTCTCCGCCATCTCCTCTGTTACAAGATCTCTTTTATTCAGAACATAAATGACCGGTACATGCTGGAGGTTTAAATCTTCCAATATCCTTTCAACAGAATCAATCTGATCTTCAAATCTTGCATTACTGATATCAATCAAGTGAAGAAGCAGGTCTGCACTTTCAAGCTCCTCCAAAGTCGCTCGAAATGCTACCATCAGTTCTTTTGGAAGATCTCTGATAAACCCAACGGTATCAGTAATAATCACCTCCATATCTTTTGGGAACCTGAGACGACGGCTTGATGGATCAAGTGTGGCAAAAAGCCTGCTTTCTACATGCACCTGACTTTTTGTCAGGGTATTCAGCAGTGTAGATTTCCCCGCATTGGTATATCCGATAATGGAAACAACAGGCAGGCTTCGTTTCCGGCGCTTTGCCTTCTGCTGTTTTCTCTGCTTCCTGACCTGGTTCAGAGATGTTTCCAGTTTTCGTATACGATCTCTGGCCCTTCTTCTATTGATCTCCAGTTTGGTTTCACCGGGACCGCGTCCGCCAATGCCGCCGGTAAGACGTGACATGGCTGTATTTTTCGTAATCAATCTCGGAAGAAGATATTTTAACTGAGCCAGTTCAACCTGAAGTTTTCCTTCCCTTGATTGAGCTCTTTGCGCAAAAATATCAAGAATAAGTTGTGTCCTGTCTATGACCTTCAGGTCAACCTGGTTTGTAATCGAACGAATTTGTGCGGAATTCAATTCCTGGTCAAAAATTACAACGCTTATGCCGTTAAAAAGTGCTGAAATAGTCAATTCACTCAGTTTACCGCGTCCCATAAGAAATCGTGAATCAATTTTTTTCCGCTGCTGGAGCATGGTACCGGCTACCTGTATACCGGATGACACAGCAAGCTCCTTCAGTTCTTCGAGAAATTCTTCTGCTTTTTGCCTGGATTCTGTCGTAACGCTTACCAGAAGAGCTCTTTCTTCTGAGGCCCTTGAATCTGCCGGGATACTAGTACGGGAAATCTCTGTTTCCAGAGCCCTGATCAAATCTGAGCATCCGATATCAAGTTCATTTGTTTTTAGAAAAAGTATCTGATAAAGCTTCTCTGCGTTCTTTTCCGGCGTGATATGGCCTACATGAACCTCATGAGGCAGCCCCTCATTATCGACCAGAATAGAAGCCATCAGATCCAAACGCAAAAGGGCCAGATCGGTCAAATCATCTTTTGTCAGAGATTCATTTGAAAGGTGAGTGTGGATGCACCGAAGTCCCCGCAATCGTCCGGGAGCCAAACGGTAGTCACTGGTATCCGGAATTACTATCCTCTGCCGGTCGCCAATAATCACAAATATTATTTTCCCGGATCGGTTTATTAATAACCCGATCTGCCGGCCCATCTCCCTGGAGAGTCTGCTGATATCACGAGCGAGTTCGGTTGTAACAATAAGTTGGGGTGGAATGCGGCGGCGGTATAGATTTTCAAGCCTGCGGATTTGACTGGCTTTGAGTCCGCCGGAATTCCCAAAAATCTTTTTCATTCAAGATAGCTGCCATGAGCAAGATCCTCAAATCGGGTATATTGTTTGAGGAACGTCAAAGAAGCAGTTCCAACAGGTCCATTTCGCTGTTTGCCGAGTATGATCTCCGCTTTTCCCCTGTTGGGATTGTTTTCGTCCTGATTGTAAACCTCATCTCTGTAAATAAATGCAACAAGGTCCGCATCCTGCTCAAGAGCACCGGACTCACGCAGATCGGAAAGCATGGGCCTTTTATCACTCCTCTGCTCCAGCATTCGATTAAGCTGTGAAAGTGCGATTACAGGTACGTTAAGCTCTTTGGCAAGGATCTTCAATGATCGGGATATTTCGGATATCTCAAGATCACGCCTCTCTTTAGAAGTATTTCCCCTCATAAGTTGAATATAGTCGACAATTACCAGGCCGAGGCCTTTGTCTGCTTTTAAACGGCGGGCCTTTGCTCTGATGTCCATAGCGGTTACATCTGCGGAATCGTCAATATATATGGAAGCCTGCTCCAGAATACCTGCTGCATTTGTCAGCCGTTCCCAGTCATCTTCATTAAAAAATCCTCCTCTGAGGCGGGCTGAATCGATACGCGCTTCGGATGTGAGGAGGCGCATGGACAACTGTTCTTTTGACATTTCAAGAGAAAAAATGGCCACGGGAACATTTGCATCAACCGCGGCATTTCTTGCAACGTTCAGGGCAAATGATGTTTTCCCCATTGCAGGACGCGAGGCCACGATAATAAGGTCAGATCTCTGAAATCCGGAAGTCAGATGATCCAGCCGTGCAAAGCCTGAAGGAACGCCAGTAAGCATTGACCCGCTTCCCTGGCGTTCCTCGAGAGTGTCGATATTTCCGTTTATAAGATCGCTGACAGGAAAGAATGATTTTTTTAATTTGTTTTCCGAAATCTCAAAAATCGACTTTTCTGCAAAATTTATAACCTCCGCCACATCACCCCTGTCTTCAAAACACCGATTGACAATGATATTTGCCTGTTCGATCAGCTTTCGCAATGACGATTTGTCACGTATGATCCTTGCATAGTGTTCGGCATTCACAGCAAGCGGAACGGTATCAATCAGTTGTGCAAGATAAGTCGCCCCGCCCACATCTTCGAGTTTACCTTTTTCCTTAAGATTATTTGCAACTGTCACGAGATCAATCGGTTCGCTCTTTGCAAACAGTTCGGTGATGGCGGCAAATATTTTTTGGTGGGCGGTTCTGTAGAAATCTTCGGGAGACAGAATCTCAACAATATCAAGCAGGGTGCTGCCATCGATCAGAACAGCGCTCAGTATCGATTCTTCCGCTTCAATATTTTGAGGCGGAAGCTTACGAAGCGATGGATCTTTTACAATTTGCAAACGTTTTTCAACCATATCTCAGATTAAAAGATACCTAATTGTTAAAAAGTTGAGAAAAATATGCAACGCCTCCCCTTTTCCATAACCAGAAAATTTTTAGAGAGAGGTGTTTTTACTCCGGAACGATTTCAACGGTAATCTCCGGTTCAACCTCCTTGTAGACCCGGATCGGAACCTTGTAAGTGCCCGTTGTTTTGATTGGATCGGATAAAAGGATCATTCGTTTTTCAACCTTCACATCCTGGGCCTCCAGTGCTACGATGATGTCATGGACGGTAACAGAGCCGTAAAGCCTATCTTCTTCGGTAACCTTTGCGGCGATCTTGCAGGTAAGACCCTCAAGCCTTTGTGCCATTTCTTCGGCAAACGCTTTTTCCTTTGCAATCTGAAGATCGAATTTAACTTTTTCCTTTTCAAGAACCTTGCGATTCTGAGGAGTATCCTTGACAGCTTTTCCCTGAGGCAAAAGATAATTACGTGCGTAGCCGTCAGCCACCTCTACTTCCGAGCCGATAATCCCCAAGGATCCTATGGTTTCTTTCAATATTAATTTCATGCTAACCTCCGAGTAAAGATAACCGTTTCTATTTGAAACGAATCTTTTTTTTGTTGAATAAATGCCTTTCAGTTGACCTTCTTTCCATCAAGCTTTCTGAAATTCAGCCACATATCGAAAAACCCGAGTCCGATAACAACAAAAAGCAGCATCTGCTGTATGACAATAATCGTATACATGAATATCTTAAGAAAGCGTGGAAACCGTTTTTTTTCAAAATAGAAGGATACGATTGCAATCCCCTGAAAAAAATATATCGGCATTAGAGCAATTAGACCGTTTAAACCGATCAGCCTTAAGCCGCCACCCGGCAGGAGGAGCATCAGTCCGCATGCAATGGCCACCCAGACAATGGGTTCAGGCGCTTTCCATCTGTTAAGAAAACCGAATTCAGTATAGAATAGTCGATTTACAGTTGAAAGTGATCTTGAAAAAAGCAGGTTCATCCACACGACAAAAAGCGTCAAAGCAACAACCATTGACGGAATCAGCCGTACCATATCGTGCAGAATTCTGTCAAAATTTTCTGAAAATATCAGGGCGCTCTCTTTTGACATCCCCATATTTTCATAGAGTTTCAGGGTGAACTCCAGATTCCTGCTGACATGCTCGGTTACAAGCTGAACAATTCCCGAACCCGACTGGACGCTGTAAAAAAAAAGGCCCAGCCCAAATGCTCCGAGAACAGAGCCTGCCGAATACAAGACTGTTTTTTCTACCGAAAATTTCCTTTCAAAGCTCTCACCCATTGTATACCCGAGAAAAATCAGTCCGAAAAAGAAAAATATGTCGAGTACAACACCTCGGGATATGACACACACCAGAATCAACGCAGCCAGTGTAATGGCTGTGCCATTTTTCCTGCCGAATCTTACCCGGCTATAGAGAATCGATAAAGGAAGAATAAAAAAACATGTAAACGGCAGAAAATTTGAAACAGCAATGGCAGCACCGGTTATTGCAACACCAGCGATAATTCCGCCTGCTGATTTTCCGCTGTCTTTATGAGGCACAATCCTTATTCTCCTGAAAAACCGGTTGAAAAATCTAAAAGTCCATTGTGCCGACATACGGAAGCAGGGCGATTGTGCGTGCCTGCTTGATTGCGACAGTCAGCGACCTCTGATGCTTTGCGCACGTTCCTGAAATACGCCTCGGAATGATCTTTCCACGCTCGGTAATAAAATATCTGAGTGTCTTGGATTCCTTGTATTCTATTTTAATGCTTGTGTCTGCACAGAATCTGCAAACTTTGCGGCGATGATAAAAATTTCTTTTTTGCCTATATTTTTGTGGGGGCATTTATCTCCTCCTCTGTATCTTTTTCTATTTTCATCTCATCAGAATCGTCGGCATCCAAAGACTTATCCGTATCATCATCTTTAGCTTCGATCTCTCTTTCAGCCTCTGTCTCAGTCTTTGTCTCAGTCTTTGTCTCAGTCTCTGCTTCAGTCTCTGTCTCAGCCTCAGCCTCCCGGGCGATCTCTTCTTTGACTTTTTCAAGATCAACGTCCTTATTCAGGACAATTGTCATGAACTTCATTACCCGATCGTCAATCCTGAACGAACGTTCCAATTCAGCCACGAGGGCTCCGTCACCGCAGAAATCGATCCGGACATAATACCCGCGTCCTTTTTTTTTGATGTTATAGGCCAGTTTCTTCTCGCCCCACTCATCGAACAAAACAAGAAACCCGTCCTGTTTCGCAATCAGATCTTTTGCTTTTTCAAACAGCTGTACCCGGTCATCAGCGGACAAATCCGGATCCGAGATAAAAATTGTTTCATACCTTCTCATAAAAAAACCTCCTTACGGCTTTATAGCCCCGATACGAAAAGTTATCGGAGCAAGGATCAATGAGATATAATCTCAAATAAAAAAACTGTTTAATTATCATTATAAAGAATATAATGTCAAGATTCTTTTCAGAAGGCAATACAAATAGATTTTTGAGTTTTCATCTAAATTTTATTGATTTTACCGTGATTCTATTTTTTAGCTCTTGATTTCAGCAGCTCTTTTTGAAATATAACAGGATATCAATATCATGCGCATCAGACCGTTGATTTCTGGCTGCGATGACATCAATCCAAAGGAGATATGATGAGGCCGACCAAGGAAATGATTCTTGAAACAAAGGAACTTGTGAATAGAACGCAAAGAGATATAAGACAAATTATAAAAGAAAATGACATGGCGCTTAAATCGATTCGAAAAAAAGATAAAAAAGCCTCTGGTAAAAATTCCAGATTTTTCTTCTGGATGCTGTTTATCATTTCTCTTATTCTTTCCTACCAGGTATACCGCTTCTTTATTTCCTGATCTGCTGCCGATACTTTATCCTAATTGAAACACTGCCCGAAGCCAATGACGAAAAGAACGAAAAAAAATATTACACCTGATCAGATTGCAGTCTTTATTTCCTCCCATGGCTTTGGTCATGCTGCACGCGCCTCCGCTGTCATGGAGGCGTGGAAAACTAAAAACAATTTGATATATTTCAATATTTTTACAACAATACCTCGATGGTTTTTTCAGGATTCGATATCTGGCAAATTCGAGTATTCCCACTGTTTAACTGACATCGGTCTTGTTCAGAAAACACCTTTTCATGCGGATCTTGAGGAGACAATTCATCATCTCGATAATTTTCTTCCGTTTCATCCGGAGATTACAGAAAAATTGACAAAAAAATTGACAAGAGCCCGGTGCGCTCTTGTCATATGCGACATTTCACCTCTTGGAATCGCCATAGCCAAACAAGCCGGGATTCCATCCGTTTTGATAGAAAATTTTACATGGGACTGGATTTATGAAGAATATAATGAAAAAGTCCCCCGATTTGCTGAACATATCCGCTATCTGCATTCTGTTTTCAATGCAGCGGATTTTCATATCCAGACTGAACCGGTCTGCGCCCGCAGACCCGTCAACCTGTCGGTAATGCCCGTAAGCCGCAAATTTAGAACACCTCGAAACCACATTAGAAAACAACTCAACCTCTCTCCTGATTCAAAGATGGTCCTCATCACTACCGGCGGCATTAAAGAAAAGTTCGAATATATGGATAAATTGAAGCAATTGCGCAACATCTATTTTGTGATCCCCGGAGGCGGAGAAACCTTCCGGAGAGACAGAAATGTTATCCTGCTGCCCCACCGTTCAAATTTTTTCCATCCGGATCTGGTCAATGCTTCCGATGCCGTTGTCGGAAAAGCCGGATACAGTACTATTGCAGAGGTTTATCATGCAAACGTTCCGTTCGGCTATGTGCCCAGACCAAATTTTCGAGAATCACATAAACTGGAAGCTTTTATCCAAAAAAAAATGATTGGATTTCCAATTGAAAGTTCGGAATTTCAAAGCGGCAGGTGGATTTCAAAAGTCGAAGAGCTTCTCTCCCTCACTCCCCCCGAAAAAAATACCCCGAACGAAGCCGACAGGATTGCGGACTATCTGGATAACGTGCTTCATAATCATCGTTCCGAAGCTAAATAGTTTTCTAAGGTTAAGAGCGTCTGTCGATCCCGGACAGGACAATCTACAGACTTTTGATTTTTCTAAAAAAGTGACCGCTTTATGCCGGCCAAAATCCCGGGAAGCAGCCAGCCATTCACGCCCGTTTCTATTTTTTACCGGGCTGATTCCGGAGAACAATTTCCTACCCAAACAATATGATTTGCATTCTCACTTAACATGGGCTAAAGATTGACAATCTTTCTGGAAACCGCCTTAATTACAGAAACAGGGATCTGATTCGAGGAAGATCGGAAATGGAAAACGCTTCGCCGGATGACAGGATTTGCGATAGATATTCAAGGGCACCAACCAAAAAATCACCAATGGATTCTATTATGACGTCAAGAGAGAGTGTTTCATGTACGGCACTTTTCGGGCCTTAACTTTCAAGTGAAAAAAGGGAGATTTTAAATGAAGATCAGATTGATACTTGTGTGGCTTTCAGTTGGTTTGCTTTTTACGGTTTCCAGTGCACTGGCAGATGAAAAATCATGTG
>JAQYVL010000214.1 GCA_030145525.1 Desulfobacterales bacterium | reverse complement strand
GGTGTTCTTTGATTTTTTACAAGCTGTTCCGCCCCCCATATTCCCATCCAAATGTTTTCCATAATAACGCCCATACATTGAAACAGTATCCGGCAAACCGCGACAACGCAGCAAAAGGAATAAAGACAACCTGCGTATAACGGAAAAAGCATTTCGGAAGCCTGCATTTTTCCATCGCCTTGAAGATATCAGAGCATTTCCGAAAAGGAAGGTCTGCCGCCCGATCGTGTTCAGGACAATACTGAATTCCACATCTTCCATTATTGGAATCCGCGGAAACATTTTTTTTTCAGCTACAGGATTCCTCCTGAAAAACTGGATCTGGTCACCAAAACTGATCCCCGGGAAAAGCGCCCTGAAATCATTTAAAAATTCAATTATTCTAAACCTCCAGTCCGGATCATTAAATACGCCTCCCACAGCACCGCCGACAATGGTCGGATTTTTTTGAAGTACATGCACAATATCTGAAAACAAAGGATATGATGCTGCAACATCAGCGTGAACGATTGCAACCGCATCACCTTTTGCCACACCTATCCCGGCATATATCTGTCCACCGCGTCCACCGCCTTTTCCCGGAGGAGCAGTATAATGTATCACCTTTGCTCCGGCTCGTTCTGCAATCAGGGTCGTTTCATCGCTCGAGCCGCCATCGACTACAACCACTTCATTGACGCTTTTATCGGTTTTAACCGCATGAATACATGCCTGGATTTTTTCAGCCTCGTTTTTTGCCGGGACAACCACCGAAACCGATCTTACCGGCCCCCAATCTGTTTGAAATTTCATTCTTTTTAACAAAATATAAAATTCTCCCATCAGCAGCAGATAAAACGGCAGCCACTCTGCCGCCTGGGCCCAGACCGGCAGTGTCCACACCCCGGTCTGGTAAAAATAGCCATTGCTGATAAAATAGAATGCGATGGTAAAGCACAAAAGAATCCAGGGTTTTGAGGGTCTCATCGCCAGGAAAGGAACAATCCATGAAATGTACCAGAAATGAACGGTCGGCATCAGCATCAGAATCGCCCCGATAGAAAAAAAAGCTCCTGATATAGGGTCTTCCCTGTACCTGCTGTTTAACATGGGATGAAAATGTTTGATCCCAAAGAAAAGAATTATACACAATAATACTTTGCAGATGTTTGTTGCCGATTGAATATTTCCGCTCAATGCTCTGAAAAGGCCATGAATCGAACCGTTAAACGCGTATTCTTCCCCAAACCGATTCAGACTGTAAAAAAAACGGCTGAATTGGGTGTCACTTAAAAATAAATACGGCAGAATTATAACAATCGCCGCGATAACAACATATCCACAATTCCTTCGGTTTATCAGAAAAGGTATAACAACTGCCGCCACATATTTTGACTGGACGGCAAATCCGGCAAAAAGGAACATAAGCAGCCATGATTTGCGGTCATACATAAGCAGGCTGCCTGTTAAAAAAAAATTCTGGATCACATCAAAGTGGCCATGCCCTGAAAAGGAGTACAGAATTACAGGATTCGCGGCATACAATAACGCCCATCTCAAATTCAGCTTTCGATGCTCCAGAAGCTTCAAAATAAAGACGATTGTTCCCATGTCGAAAAGTATCATAACTACTTTTATAATGAGAGTTCCGTAACTGATAAATGCTGATAAAGAAAAAATATATAGTATAAGAGGAGGATAAGCAGCGGGCAGATCCGGGTGATTTATCGATTTATGAAATGGGTCATCTGCTGCAATATTATTCAGCGCGATATCATCCGGAGCATAAACATAGGGGTTTATGCCTTGTAAAAGCAGTTTTCCTTCCCACAAATATCGATTGACATCATCTGACGGCTCATGAGGAATTAAAGCGATACGAAACAACAGAGAAAAAAAAAGGATTAAATAAAAACTTCTTTTAATGGTAATCTTTCTGGGGAAAACAATAATAAGCAATAAACCGAGAGCCCAGGTCATAAAAAAAAGTAAAATGAAACGGCCCCCCGGAACGATTTGCGATTCATATGGAAATATACCAAAGGGCAGCTTTAGAGGATGTTCTCCAATGTGTCCCCAAAAGCCTCCTTTCAAACATAAGGCGAAAAAAAGTAACGCGGTTGAAAAAAAAATAATCCATGACAGGCGCACCTGTCTGTATGGAATATCGGAAGGAATCATTCAAAACGACCCAGGGAATGAGCAAAAGTTAAAAACCCGGTAAAAAGAAAACCAAACGAATAAATGGCAAGAAATGGGCCTACAATATATTTTCCGGCAAAAAGGTAATACCCAAAGGACCATGCACAGTAAATCCCTATGACAATTTCTATCGTTCCGCCCCAGGGAAGCCATTTCCTGTAATTAATTATTTCCTTATCCCCTTTTTTGGGCGTTCGAACAAACCCGCTTTTATGACCGATAAGTGCCTCCATTACAGCCTTTGAATTTGATGCCGCGATACCGACTCCAACCATAACCAGAAACGGCAGAAAAACTATTCGCCTTTTCCAGTCTTTATAAGCCGACTTCTGACTGGTAAAATAGAGAGTGCTCGGAGCAGACATCGCTAAAACAACCATAAAGACAAAACCGGAAAGGACAACCGGTCCCGGATAAAATTTCATCAGCATAAGAACCGGAAGCGCCAGCAAAGCAAGCGTCAGCATCATCGGATGGACCAGATAGTGTGTAAGATGAAAGAAGGCTTCGATCTTTTTAAACAGGGGTATTGGCGATTGTAAGAGTCGGGGTAAAAGTTTCAGGGCGGTTTGAATCGATCCCTTTGCCCAGCGAAACTGCTGGCTTTTAAATGCGTTTATATCTTCAGGAATTTCAGCAGGGACAATCAAGTCAGGAAGATAAACAGCTCCCCAGCCTGCAGCCTGCACCCGGTAAGAAAGATCCATATCTTCCGTAAGTGTATCCCATTCCCATCCGCCTCCGTCAGCAATTGCCTGTTTTCTCCATACACCTGCCGTACCATTGAAGTTCATGAAGAGATTTCCCCAGTTCCTCGCAGACTGTTCAATCATAAAATGGCCGTCGATGCCTATTGACTGCAAACGAGTGAGCAATGATTTTCTGCGGTTTAAATGTCCCCATCGGGCCTGAACAAGGCCGAGATTTTCATCCGCCATAAAATACCGAACTGTTTTAAGCAGATAATCTTTCGGTGGAACAAAGTCCGCATCAAAAATGGCTGTTAATTCTCCCTGCGCGACATCAAATCCATTGGCGAGAGCCCCGGCCTTAAATCCTTCCCGGGTTTTTCGCCGAATGACTTTTATGTTAACCCCTTCTCCATTGAGTTCCGCCGCCAGCCTGTCTATAAACTCAGATGTCTTATCCGTTGAATCGTCAAGAATCTGGATTTCATGTTTTTCAGGAGGATATTCCATAAGAGATGCGGAACGAATGATACGTTCTATTACATTAAGCTCATTATATACCGGTATCTGAGTGGTAACTGCAGGAAGATCCTCTCTGTCTAAAATATTATTAAAATCCCCTTCCACTTTTTGGCGGAAAAGTTCCGCCCGTTTCCAGCCTTTTTGAAAAAGGAACAGCATCACATAGCAGTTCAAACCGTAAAGCATCAGCATAAATGCGGTGATGAAATAAAAAATAACAATCGCATTACCCAAAAATTCATCCATAAATTTCTGTTCCTTCTAAAGGCAGGGCTAATAACAAAATTTAAAATTATGCTGTTATATCTTTATTGAATGTGAACGGAAAAAGTTAAAATTTCTATGGCAAAGAAAAAAGTTCCCCGCTTTTAGCGGGATTTCCGCTTCGCTCCAACAAGCTATTTCAGGGGCGCAAATCCCAAGGAATACCGTGCCAGCGGCAGCCGAAAGGTGTGTGTAGTTAGCCTGCATAGCTGCAGATCATAAGGTGTCGGGAAACTCGGGTTCTTTTTTCATTAAAAAAGCCGTTATTCCGTGTATGCATTCCCCTGAAGCAATCAGCGAAACCGCTCTTTTAAATTCAAGTGCAAGAGACTCCTCCAGTGTTTTATTGCTGCTTTGTCTGATAACTTCAAGGGCGGACCGCACGGAAAGAGGACCGTTTTTAGAAATTATTTCTCCGATTGACACCGCTTCTTCAAGAGCTTTTCCCGGTGAGCTGATCCTGTTTATCAAACCGAAACTTTCCGCTTCTCTGCTTTCAACCTGCCTGGCGGTAAGAATCATATCCGCAGCCTTTGCCGGACCGATCAGGTGAGCAAGGGCTGCGCCTCCGCCCCAGTCCGGCATGAGACCCAATCTCACCTCTGAAAAACAGATGACCGCATCTGGATCCATTACCCGCATGTCGCATCGTACTGCCAGCTCCGCACCCCCGCCATATGCCTTGCCGTTGATCGCTGCAATTACCGGAACAGGCAGCGAAATAAAATCATCGACTATTTTCCGAAGCTGCCTCATAAAATCAACAACATGCGATTCATCATGGGTTTCTACAGCCTTCACCAGATGATCGACCTGGGGATTATCCGGATTGACATCAAAACCGGCACTGAAAGCCTCTCCATTTCCTGTAACAACAACAACGCGCGGCAAATCCTTGCTCAGTTCCGCGGTAACCCTTTCAAGTTCTGCAAGCATATGTGCGTTAAAAGCATTCCGACGTTGAGGACGATTAAAAGTTATGATTCCAATGCGGTCTCTTCTCTCCAGATCAATACCGTAATCAGCCATTTTATATACTCCATTTAAAAAATTATAGAATAAAAAGACCTTTTCAAAGCGGGGTGTCGTTCATCTGCCTCTGAAATTGATTTATAATACAGATATCAGGCTATTATTCAAGCTCTATGTTTACACTGCCGGGAACGAGATTAAACAGGAAATGCATAAATTTCCGGTTGTTGTTATTTCCTTTTGAGCCTGGCAACCGACTCGACATGATAGGTGTGGGGGAACATATCCACCGGCTGCACTTCAAGAACCTCATATTGATCCTTGATCATGCCAAGATCTCTTGCAAGTGTTGCCGGATTGCATGATACATAGACGATCTTTTCAGGGGCCATGGCCAGCACCTGACCCACCACATCCTTATGCATGCCTACCCTTGGAGGATCAATAATCATAACATCTGGAATATTCCCGATACCCGCAAGAATTTCCCGTATGTCGCCCAGTAAAAACCTGCAGTTGTCAACCCCATTGCTGTGACAGTTTTTATCCGCATCTTTTACGGCACTTTCAACAATTTCCAGGCCGGTAACAGTCTTTGCTGAATCGGAAAGCCAGATGGGAATCGTACCGGTTCCGCTGTAAAGGTCAATTACATTCTCTTTTCCTGTGAGCTCCGCATACTCTCTTACTTTTTCATACAAAAGTTCTGCACCGCGTGTATTGGTCTGGAAAAAAGAATTGGCCGATATTTCAAATTTATACGGCCCCAGTCTGTCTTTCAGAACATTCTCCCCTTTCAGAAATATCTCGTATTCACCAATCGCGACTCCGGCTTTACGTGATGTTATATTGTTTACGATTGAAACGATTCCGGGGTATTTTTTCATCAGAAGATCGGCAAGGGGCTGTACAACCGTAAGGTCTTCCGATGCAGTGATAATATTAACCATCCAGCTGTCATGAAAAACCGAATGACGGAGCATAACAAAACGCCAGAATCCTTCATGGCTCTTGAGGCCATAGACAGGAGCCTTTGAGCCCTTAATATACTGCCTTATATCATCCAGAATACTGTTTCCGAGCTCGGGGTGTAAATGACAGGCCTTTGTATCCAGAACTTTATAAAAAGTTCCGGGAACATGCAGTCCAAGGGCAAAGCCTTTTTCAACTCCTTCCTTATTCATTTCGCCGGGCAGCAGCCACCTTCTATCAGAACAGGAAAATTCCATCTTGTTTCGATAGCCGAATATGGGATCCGATCTTAACGCCGGGTGCACCGTCACCTGTTTTATCATTCCAATATGGGCCAGGGATTCTGCCACATGCCGTGTTTTGTATTCCAACTGCTTTTCATAATTCAGAAACTGCCACTTGCACCCTCCGCAAAAACCGCTATGTTCGCATGGCGGGTCAACTCGATCTGAAGAAGGCACCAGAAGCTCAACAATTCGGGCTTCTGCATAATTCTTTTTCTTCTTAACAACACGGGCCATAACCCGGTCTCCGGGTACGGCCTGATCCACAAAAACCGCAAACCCGTCTACCTTTGCAAGCCCCCTGCCGCCGAATGCAATATCGACAATTTCAAGTTCGACAATGTTCCCTTTTTTAATACTCATTCTCTCCGACATTCCTCTTTGGGTTAGACTAATAACCGTATACATTGGGACCTGAAATCAGGAATTTCCATGACACGGCTTTAAAAATTTTGTATACTGACTTACTTTAGTCTCAAAATCAAGGATGATGACTTCGTAAAAAGTCCAATTTCTGTGTTGAGCTTCATTATTCGTCATTGCGGAGTAGGATAGCTACGCCTCTTTCCTCATAATTCGCTCGCCTTGAACTTGAACTTTTTTCTTTGCCATCGTATTTTTAACTTTTTAATAGACCGTCAAGGATCAGGCTATTGAACATAACAAATTTTCAAAAAAAAATCATCCCGGTTTCCTTTCTTTCCAATGGATTTCACCTAAAAGGCTCTCTTCATCTTCCAAAAGCAGCCCGGCCGCCGGTTATAATCGGATCACACGGTCTTTTCAGTACAGGAAATTCTCCGAAACAGATTGCACTTGCTCAAAAATGCACCGATCTTGGAGTTGCATATTTTCGATTTGACCACAGCGGATGTGGTGAAAGCGGCGGTGAATTCAGGGAGGTTACATCCCTTGAAGGTCGCGTATCAGACCTTTTAAATGCTGTTAATGCTGTAGAAAAGTATCCCATAAGAGGCGATAATATTGGTGTGTTTGGAAGCAGTATGGGAGGAGCCGCAGCATTGTCCCTTGCGCAAAAAACAGAAATCAAAGCCATCGTAACCGTTGCCGCCCCGCTGCGAAGCGCCCCCATACTGACGGCAGCCAGGTCAAGCGGCGATCTTCGCGATTTACCGATCTCTTTTTACAAAAATCAGCTCAATTTTGATATCTCTGAAAACCTTTCCGGAATTTCAAGGATACTGATTTTTCATGGTGACGCGGATGAAGTTGTACCTGTTTCAGATGCCCGTGAATTATACAGTAAGGTATCTTCCCCAAAAAAGATTGTTGTCCAGGAGAACGGCGATCATCCCATGAGCGATATCCATCACCAGATACAATTTATGCGATCCTCCGCAGATTGGTTTGACAGATGGCTGAACAATCCCGATTTATAAACACTTTTTCAAGCTCTTAGAACGATTGTTATAATAATTTTCCGATTCATGCGTTCTCTCGGCGATCAAGCTGCCTCTGAGTGAAGTCTATTGAGGTCATTTGAAAAGCGTTCTTCATGCAGTGCAGCGTCAAATTTGAAACTGTCTGAGGGAGCTTGCGACCGAGTTTTTCAAATTTAGCGGAGCAAATGAATAGAACGCTCCAAATGCCGAGATCAACGAACGAAGAGGGTTCTTGATCGCCGCTCAATCGTTGCATATTTATGACAACGGCTATAAGGCCTTCAGTTCAAGGCAGCTTTCATTTTGGCATGAAATCTTTCGGAGCGCAGGCAAAAGGTTTCCAGCTTGGCACTGATTACCTGCGGAAACGGAGAGCCGTCACTTTCAATCGCCAGAAACGGCAGGTTGTCCGTATTTTCCAGAAGCTGCTGCAGCTGCTTGTTTTTGGGATCGGTTTCAATCTTGTTCTTTGCATTCATTACCCGGTTCAGAATAGCCTCGGACATCCTGTTGGGCATGCATCCGAAGGGGCCGATGGCGATCACACCGCAGGTCTTTGTGGCTATTTCATCAAGGGAGCTTCCGATTGTTAAAACTGCCTCACCGGCCAGTTTGGGTGACATATACTTTGAGCCGTTCCGGACAATTTTTTTAATGTCGATGCGTTCCATATGGAGCAAATCCGATTCTGACAGAAGGTTCTTGATCCGTTTCTCATAATGGCTCATCATTTTCTTTTTAATCATAAATTCCAATCTTTCTTTAATGGACATCTTGTCATAGACCAGATCATGATCGACAAGATAATCCGAATAAAGAATCCATTCGGATATGGGAGAGCATATTGTTGCAAACCCTTTATCAGCAAGGTATTCCGTCAAATACTGCCGTGACAGACCATCTCTTCGAACAAATATTTCACCTGCCAGATAAATCGTCGGCACACTTTCCGGAGGACGTTTCATTTTAACTCTTTTCAGCTCTATACTTAACTCTGCCAGTTCTTTTTCAATTCCGGAAAACTTTCCTTTTTCAAATGCGGCCAGGATTTTTTGCCATCCTCTTTCAAAAACCTCCAGCCCATCTTGAGGGTTTTCAGCATTCGCCAGAATCATTGAGCGGAGATCCTCCATAGCATCTGAGATTACGACCGCCCACCAGGCCTTAAGCTGCACATCATTTCCAAGGCCGGCATAACTGTTTTCAGATGTAAGGGATAGAAGAGCCACATTTTCAAGTTCGAGCCTTTTTACCAAATCCTCCATAAAAACAAAATATTGTCCAAATCGACAAGGCCCTGCACCCGTAGGCATAAAATATACGAGAATCTCATCCTCTTTTTTGGAATTTTGAATATAATTCAGAAGCGACCCGGTTGTCAGTATCAGGGGCAGGCACTCCTTGCAGGAAGTGTTTGCCCTTCCAAGTTTCAAAACGGCTTCATCCGAAGGCGGGTGGACAATTGCATTAAACCCTTTCGACTTGAATACGGCAGCGATCGATTCCGCGGTAAACCGTCCCATTGAAGGAAAGAGAACCGTTACATGCGGATCTTTCATGGAAACGATTCTGTTTGATGATGTTCTGATTTCCGGATTATTTCCATTTAACAATAACTCTGCGGGAACAAAAGTGGAACTCTTCTCAGAGACCTGGTTTTGGGCCTTGAGCTGCCTGTATGCCGTTACAATGTCAAGGAATGCTTCAATCCTTGTTTCAAGTCCCGCATCCGCGGTATGACTGTCCAGCTCAAGTGTAAGAGATGGTTTTCTGCCCATAATGCTTCTGAAGTATCCGATAATAAACGAATCAGGTCCACAGGAAAAATTTGTAATATAGGTCCCGAAAAGCTGCGGGTGCCTTTCAACGAATCTGCTCGCCTTGAGAATCCTCTCTCCCATGCCCCAGTACATGTGACGTTTTCCTTTTTCATCTTTGCAGGGTAAAAAATCATAAGGAATAATCGTAACCCCTCTTGATGCGAACTTATGGGGAATGCCCATATTTGCTTCATCCACAAATCCGTTATATGCCCTTCCAAAAAGCACAACCGCCGTACGCGAAGGATCTGTCTCCAGTTCGGCAATTACTTTTGTGCCGATTTCCCGCATTTCGTCGATGCACTGTTCCTGATTTTTTATTGCTTTATGAAATGCATTTACCGCTTCTTTCTTTCTGCTTCCCATTTGAAGAGCCATTTTAACAAAAACTTTCTCAATCGAAGCAAGCCCGTCTTTTAGATCAAGAAACGGCGTCAAAATTTTTGTACCCTGCTTCTTCAGCTTATCAAGCTTCTCCCGGAAAGCTATTTGAAGGTAGAAGATCTCCCCCTGCACAAAAGGACAAAGCTGTGAACTTAATTGTCCATTATTGTTGGGAACTGCTTTTAAATGGGGCAGAAAAATAAAGTCAGGCCTTACTTCCATCTCAAGAAGCGAATCAAAAAAACCGTGGGACAGCTCCGCCGGATAGCAAAAAGCTGCTTCTCTCTGGTCGATTCCGGACTGTGAAACTGTATCCGGAAGGATTGTCTCATATCCCAGTTCCCGGAAAAAAGAAGCATACAGCGGATAATATGTATTCATTAAAAAACTTTTGTTGATTGCAACCCTTCCTTTAATTTTCTTACCGGCTTCCGGCATCTGGTCCGAAGCATACTTTTTAAAGACAAGATGCTGGCGAAGCCTTACCAGGTCGAGATTTTTCACGTCGAACTGAATTTTATTCCTCAGGTTATAATAACGGTTACAAGCGCCCCCAAAGGGATATTTTTTATCCTCGAGTTTAATCATTGCAATATCACAGCGTCTGTCACAATTCTCCGAACCGCCCCGGCAGACAAATGACTTCCCGTATTCCACCTCTCTTTCAGAAAGGAGTTCCAGGTCAAACTGCTGCTGCTTCATAAGACCGTTATCAATACGCTTTCCAATCTCAAGGGCTGCCCCGAATGCGCCCATTAGACCAGGTTCCGGGGGGACAATAATTGGTTTTCCGACAAGGGAAGCCATTGCAAGCGGTACAGCTTTGTTATAGCAGACACCTCCCTGCATGAATACTTTTTCGCCAACCGGCCGGTTGCTTTTTACGCGATTTGAATAGTTCATGCATATAGAGTAAACAAGCCCCGCTACAATATCTTCATGCTTAACCCCTTCATGAATAGCATTTTTGATGTCCGATGCAATGAAAGCGGCACACTGATCGTTAAAATTAGGCGGCTTGAGTCCCTGTATAGCAATATCTGCAATCTCCTCCATTTGAACCCCAAGGGACTCGAATGCCGATTCCTCCAAAAAAGATCCTGTTCCCGCGGAGCAGGCTTCGTTCATGGCATAGTCAGAAGAAACACCGCTCGTAATATAGGTATATTTGGCATCCTGCCCGCCGATTTCAAAAATAGTATCTACTTCGGGGTCAAAATATACTGCTGCCGCTGCATGGGCAATAATCTCATTAATAATGCCATCTGTCAGTGCGTGCAGGCCCGCGATCTGTCTGCCCGAGCCGCATACGCCCAGCCCCTCGATGGATATTTCAGAAGGATCGACTATTTCTTTTATTTTTTCCAGTATGGAACGGTAGCACTCTCTGGAAGCCCCCACAGGGTCTCCATTCGTTCGCAGATATACGGAAGCAAGAATGACATTATCAGGTTTTCTCAACAGAACAGCCTTTGTGGTCGTTGAACCTACATCCAGTCCCAAAAGGCACTTGTCTCCGCTTTTGATTTCACCTTTTCCAATGGTTTTAAACGTAACCATATCCTTATAATCGGTTAAGGGAGGAAGGGCTTCAAAAGATTTAACTTCTGTTTTAAGCAATCTGTCAACTTCCATGCTGAAAGCCGAACCATTTTCAAGGGCCCATAGTGCTGTCCCGAGAGCTTCAAAATACGGCGCTTCCTGCGGAACAATCATTCCGGGGAGTTCCTTTTCAAGATTTTTAATCATCATCCGGTTCAGCGAAGTACCCCCTGCCAGCATAATGTTCTCCCGCCTTACTTTTTTCAGAAGCTCCAGTATCTTGTCGGCCATCATTTTACACAGCCCTGCTGTTACATTAATTTTCGGGACTCCTTTGTTGGTGGCATGAGTACAGTCTGATTTGCAGAAAACAGAGCATCTCCCGGAAACATGGTGAAGATTCTCTGTTTCGGCCCAGCAGGATATCTCCTCTAAAGAAAGATCCATCCTGCGCAATTGCTGAACAAAGAACTCTCCTGTTCCGGAAGCACATTTATTTCCGGTTAAAACGTTTGATATCCTCCCCTGATTATCCAGCATATATACCATAAAGGTCTCCCCACCGGCGGAAACAACCGCAGGGCAGGTAACGCTAGGCGGTTTCAGAAACCTGTAAGCATACTCCACTGCTTCAGGCTCCGATACAGACGGCAGGTTAACAAACTTATGAAATTTTCTTCCGGTAACGGCAACCGTATCAAATTTACTTGTATCAATATCATCGAAAACAGACAAAAGAGCTTTTTTGGGATTTCCTCCATGAGGATAAACTGCATGGTCGATAACCCTCGTATTTTTCCTCAGAAAGACACTATTTTCTTCATTTCCGTTGGATATATGCTCAATCTGAGCTACTGACACAGTGGATGCGCCAAGACAAATTCCTAGAGAACGCTTTTCGCGTGACACTCCTGTTTCCGATTCCTTCTCATTCATGATCTTTTTCTCCATTATCAAATTTTCTGAACTTATACCTGCTTTCTCTTAATCAAAAACAAGAATTTTTTCAACACTTCAAACGAATCAGGGCATTTTTTCTTGAATTTCAATTAAGATTCTGAGAGGGCTTTCACGGCTGCTCAGCATGAATCTGCGAAAAACATCGAGTCAGGTGGCAGATCTTTTACTGCACCAGGTTGACTCTCTCTGCTGATACTCTTATAGATGAAAGTCATAATTTTGATGGCAAAGAAAAAAGTTCAAGTTCAAGGCGCGCAAATCCCGAGAAGAGAGGCGTAGTTAGCCTACGCCGCAGTGACGAGGGATGAAGCGCAACACAGAAATTGGACTTTTTACGAAGCCATCAAGGAATGGAGAGACCCCAATATAAACCCCGAAAAATATCATAAAAAGTCCGCAGCAAACGAGAAAGCCAAAATAAATTTTTTTATTTAACCGCCGCAGACCGAAATATGCAAGGAATGAAACAATAAGATACCATGCAAGATCCCCTGCTTCATGCCCCAGAAAAAAAGCAACAAGCCTGGGCCATTGTTTGAATGAAACATCAAACTGAAGCATCAATGCAAATCCTATGGTGGCCCACCAGACCCACCAGTAAGGATTGGACATGGAAACCACGAAGCCGCCGATTACCGGATTTCCGATTCTTTTGCTTTCATTCCGGACCTCTTCAGTGGAATATTCTTCCAAAAAATCAGCTGACATCTTACCCTTCCAGATGTCTCTAATGATCGAAAAACCGAACAAGACAAGCACCAGTCCGCCAATGACGCCGATCACCCGGACAATAATAATATTTTTCAGGACAAATGAAAATCCCAAAAGAATAAAAAGAACAATCAGCATCTCAAGAAGTGCATGCCCGAGGATAACCCACAACCCGGTTAAATAGCCATAACGTGCCGTCTTAACGGATTTAATAATCGTATACGTAAGCAATGGACCGGGCGTCATAGCCCCGGTTAACGCTACGAAAAAAGAAAAAGAAAAAACGACCTTAAATCCTGAGATAAGGAATTCCAATTCATTCTGCATAATATTTTACTGCCATTACGAAATATTGATGGACTCATAAAAAGTCGTAAAACAGACGGCAAAGTAAAAAGTTCAAGTTCGAGACGCGCGAATCTTGTATAATACCGTGCACAACAGGGCAGCGGTAGCCGAAGGCGTGCATAGTTAGTCTATTCCGCAATTATACAAGATGAAGCGCAACAAAGAAATTGGACTTTTTACGAAGCCGTCAAATATTGAAACGCTCACTTCAGGTTAAACCTGTTAAGATGAGTAAACTCGTTTACAGCCCTGCGTTTAGGTGCAGGTGGTGTTTTCGCAGGGTATCCCAGAGGTATTAAAAGAACAACCTCATGTTTATCCGGAACATTCAAAACTTTTGCTGCGCTATCGTGATCAAACAGTCCCACCATGACGGTTCCCAGTCCAATCGCCTGAGCACTCAGGCTTATGGTTTGAGCGACAATGCCCAGATCAAACATAAACCAGTCACCGAACTTTGTTACAACTTTGCCTCCATAGTACCCTGAACTTTCAAGCTTTCCGCACAGGGCCAGCAGAACCGGAGCATTCACGATTGCTTTTGTAGAAGGATTTTTCGGTGCAATGGTTTTCTGAATATCTTCTTTAACAGACTGATCCCTTACAACAACAATCTCCCAGCACTGGGTATTGGCCCAGGAAGGCGCCCACCGTACCGATTCAAGAATTGTATTCAGGCTGTCTTCAGAAACATCCTTTTCCTCATATCTGCGAACACTTCTTCTTTCCTGTAAAATCGTCATAAAATCCGTCATGTCCTTCCTCCGGCTGTATCCAGCATGTTATGGTTATAAAAAAGATGGCTTCGTAAAAAAAATAAGTTTGGTGGTTGTCATAGTAATTTTCCGACTCATGCGTTCTCTCAGCGATCAAGCGGCCTCTGAGTGAAGTCTATTGAGGTCATTTGGAAAGCGTTCTTCATAAAGCGCAGCGTCAAATTTGAAACTGTCTGAGGGAGCTTGCGACCGAGTTTTTCAAATTTAGCGGAGCAAATGATAGAACGCTACAAATGCCGCAATCAACGAACGAGGAGACTCTTGATCACCGTTAAATCGGAACATATTTATGACAACGGCTATAACTTAAAAACTACTATCATTTCAAATAAGTGCGGTCAACAGGCATAAGCTTTTAACAAAAAAAAGGCAACATCCCCAAGAATGAGAATGTTGCCCTGTGAGATCAATCTAAAATTCTAAAATTTATCAGGCTAAAATTCTAAAATCTATCAGGCTAAAATTTTTTACTAACCGCAGTTGCCTGTCGTGCTGCAGCCTCCGCAACTGCTCGCCCCCAGATCAATACTTGATGAAATGCTAAAGCCGATCTCTTTGAAATCAACCTTGATTGGCGTGGCCTTTTTTACGAACTCTTTGTCAACGAGATATTGATAACCATCAATTTCATAAACTTCGTCGGTATCTTTTGACTCATCCAGAGCCATTGCGAGTGATGGCCCGCCTCATCCGCCTTCATTTAAAAAAATACGGATCGGCGTTACTGCTTTGTCTTTAAAATAATCGGCGATCTGTTTTGTCGCCATTTCAGTTACTTCAACCATTTGAATTCCTCCTGAATTATGAAAAATATCGGTCTTATTTTTATCGAGACCTTTTTACTGCTTATTACTAATGATAAAATTAGTCACTAATACAGGCTTTGTCAATAATCAAAAATGATGGCTTCGCAAAAAGTCCAATTTCGGCGTTGCGCTACATCTCTCGTCAGTACTGTTAAGCGAAGCGCAACGGTAGCCGATAGGCGTGAGTAGGCTAACTACACCTCATTCCTCGAGATTTGCGCGCCTTGAACTTGAACTTTTTTCTTTGCCATCAGAAGTTTGACTTTTTACGATACAGTCAAAAATGATTGGTCAGATTTTGCATGCAGTCTTTGTAAACCCTGGTATCGCCATCTGAAAAAAGTATAAATATCAATTTCTTAAAAAAACTGTACTGATCCAAAAACGGAATGGTTGTGCCCAAAGCGATTTCACATGCCTCTTGGATGGGGTAACCATACACGCCGCAGCTTATTGCCGGGAATGCGATCGTACTGATATGATTATCAATTGCAATTTTCATACTGTTTTCATAACACCGTTTCAGCAGTTCTGCACTATTACCTGATTTCCCATAAACAGGCCCTACAGTGTGAATCACAAACTTTGCCCTGAGATTGTATCCTTTTGTAATCCTTGCCTCGCCGGTTGGACATCCTCCTATGATCCGGCATTCCGCAAGCAGCTCCGATCCGGCCGCACGATGAATCGCACCGTCGACACCGCCTCCGCCCAGAAGTGATGAGTTGGCAGCATTAACAATCGCATCAACAGCAAGTTCTGTAATATCGCCCTGTTTGATACTGATTTTATTGTATGCATTTTTATCCATATCTCCGCCTCTTTTGGCTCTTTGGAAATCAAAACTTTGATGGCAAAGAAAAAAGTTCAAGTTCAAGGCGCCTTGTATCCTGAGGAGTAAGGCGTACTGTAGTACGTCGCATGACATCAGGATGCAAGGCAACACAGAAATTGGATTTTTTTCGAAGCCATGTTAGAGTTGATATAATGTATCATCCCTATTAGGATCAGATCGTTTTACATTTCCTGATCATCCTTTCCTGCCGGAGATAATAAAA
>JAQYVL010000213.1 GCA_030145525.1 Desulfobacterales bacterium | reverse complement strand
GCAGACTTGTTGAGATGAAAAAAAAACAACAGCCATCTCAAAAGAACAGGTGGGATGATCATTACGCCCGGAAAGCGAAAAAAGAAAATTTTTCCGCCCGATCCGTATACAAACTTCAGGAGATACAGGATAAGTACCATTTGATCCGGAGAGGAAACCGGGTACTTGATCTGGGATGCGCACCCGGATCCTGGCTGCAGTATACGGCTAAACTGGTGGGTGGCAATGGGCAGGTAGTGGGAATCGACAAAAAAGCCGTTTCCCTGAAACTGCCCTCTCACGTTACAGTCTATACGGGTGATATTTTATCAATTGACGCTGTAATGCAAGATGAACCGGCAAGTACCTTTGATGCAGTGCTGAGTGATATGGCACCGGCTACAACCGGAAACAAGGTGGTGGATGCGGCACGATCTCTTGACCTTTGCACGGCTGCCTTTGTCCTGGCAAACAAATATCTGAAACCAGGCGGGTCATTTGTCTGTAAAATTTTTCAGGGAGAAGATTTCAAGCTGTTTTCGGATTCGATCCGGAAATGCTTTAAAATTCATAAAATTTTCAAACCGCAAAGCTGCCGAAAAGCGAGCAAAGAGATTTATATCATCGGAAGAGGCAAAAAACAGGAGGAAGCATGTCCGGACACAGCAAATGGTCAACCATAAAACATAAAAAAGCAGCCGTGGACGCAAAACGCGGCAAAGTATTTACGAAGCTGATCAAGGAAATCACCGTTGCCGCCAGAATGGGTGGAGGCGATCCGGCATCCAATCCTCGGCTCAGAACGGCTGTGCTGGCTGCAAAAAGCGAAAACATGCCCAAAGACAACCTTGAGCGTGCTATTCAAAAGGGCACCGGTGAGCTTGAAGGCGTAAACTATGAAGAGCTAACATATGAAGGTTATGGTCCTGGCGGAGCGGCCGTACTGATAGAATCTCTGACCGACAATAAAAACAGGGCGGTTGCCGAAATTCGCTATATTTTCAGCAAATGTGCCGGAAACCTTGGCGAGAATGGCTGCGTTGCCTGGATGTTTGATAAAAAAGGCTATATTGTAATCGAAAAGACAGCGGTTGAAGAAGAAAAATTAATGGAAGCCGCTCTGGATGCAGGAGCAGAGGATATTCGGGACGAGGATGAAAATTTTGAAGTCATCATGGAACCCGGAGATTTCGAAAATGTAAAATCCGCAATTGATGATGCCGGAATCCCTTCCATAGTCGCCGAAGTTACCATGCTGCCCCAGTCTACAGCCAGCCTTGAAGGCAAGGAAGCGGAGCAGATGGTCCGGATGATGGTGATGCTGGATGACTGCGACGATGTTCAGAAGGTGTATACTAATGCGGATATACCCGATGAAATTATGATGGCTTCGTAAAAAGTCCAATTTCGGCGTTGCGGTTAGCGCTGACGCTTCACTGCGTGTCATCCCTCGTCACTGCGGAGTAGGCTAACTACACACGCCTTCGGCTACCGCTGGCACGGAATTCCTCGAGACTCGCGCGCTTTGAACTTGAACTTTTTTCTTTACCACCAAAATTTTGACTTTTTACAAATGCATCAAATTATGAAAGTCACCTAAAGACTTGCCATGCTCTTTCCTGTTCACCGGTCAAAGTTTATTATATCCGTGCCCGGAGGGATATCAAAATGAAACAAATCATCGGACGGGCTGTTCGTAAAATCAATGTCCGTAAATTCAATGCGGGTTTCATCTCCATATGAATTGTAAGTAATAAGGCGGGTTACATCACAGGTTTCTACTGAAACAAATAAATGGATAACCGAGAGATCGATATTTTTTTCCTTTGGCCACAGTTTCAGCATATTTTCACTGTCGATAATGCTATCCCCCAGCGAAACCAGAAACTTTTTCCGAATCATACTAATATCGGAAAGAAATCCGGCTCCCTTGCCGTCTCCGAAAAAAGAGGGGAATTCGCCTACTGTAACCTGCCTGTCATCCGGTCTGTATATCCATAGTGTCACTCCGTCCGTGATGATATGCTGCCGATCAGGACGTAGATACTCCCATCTCATCATCCCCGGTCTTTTAAAAAATGCACGGCCATTCGCCGTATCTGTAATCTTCATGGCCTGCAGGGTTGATGCCTGGAAAAAAAGTGCGGAAAAGCCTGTGCCGCCGTATCTTTTTTCCAGACAGCCGAGAATTTCGTCCATCTTCTTTCCCTTTTCAGAATCCACAGCAGGTGAGGCAAAAGAATTATCTTTGCAAACACCGGGTTGAATATGACAGATCATTAAGAAAAAAATCATTAAGAAAAAAATCAGAAACCGCTTTGCTTTATGTCTCATTATTTATGCCTTTTGATAATTGGAAATAGCCTTTATTATATGCTGAAGTGTAAAAAGAATTTCTACCGTAACCCGAAAATTTTGTAAATAGTGTTTTCAAGCTTCTTTTTGATCATATTCGCCAGGATTTAAACCTTTCCTGAAAGAGTCAAACAAAGAATCAGAACGATTGAAAACAGAAAGGCTTATCCTGTCGATAATCACCATGATTTTTTTAATTTCATCTATATTGACGCAGGGATTTCTTTCACCCTTCATGATCATAATTTCCATGTTGTATCTGGCAAGCTGTTTTTCATATTCCGCTGCTTTTTCAACTGCCCGGACACAGCTTTTTTTTCTTTCCATAAGGAATTGAAAAATATCACTTTTTTTATCCAGCCCTTGGGAAAATTCCAGCATAAAAGCCAGACAATCCAAAAAATCCGGTCTGTCCGAACCGATTTTTTGAAAAAAACGGGATAGAAAATCAATTATATTATCCGTCCGGGGAATTGCCGCATTTCGGATCTTTACCAGCACAAGACCGACCCGGTTTGGATCTACATACTTTTTTACACTGCGAATCAGTTCTTTGTCCGGTGTGCTGGAAATTTTCAGACGGGATACAAATCTTTTTGCCGATTCCCTGGAAAAAGAGATCTTCAATTTTCCCAGAGACTCAGGAAAATACAGTTCCACTGATTGAATTCTGCTCACAAGACTATCGATAACGCCGGCTTCGTCATTTTCAGTATAGTTTTTCGCACACAGAATATCTTCAATTTGAACCTGAATCGATTCATCCGGGAAAAAAATCAACTCAAGCAGGGAATCTCTTTCACAGCGATCATTATCTTGAATAACCTCCTTCATATTCTCAGGCAAAAAAGATCCGAAGGTTGTATCCATAAAATGAAGAACCCGGTCATTCAGTATGAGGCCTTTCTCTAAAATACCGGCGATCCGAAAGGCAAGCTCCCTGTTTTTTTCATCATCGATCATTGGCTTATAAATAAGGAGCCATCTTCATAATAATCTGTTGTTTTGGCAATGCACCGATCATAGTTTCCTTTTCCACACCCCGATCCAGAATGATCATAGTTGGTATGCTCTGGATCCGGAACCTTGCGGCAACATCCGGATTGCCATCCACCTCCAGCTTGCAAACCCTTACCCGCCCTTTCCATTCTGATGCAAGTTCATCCAGAACAGGAGCCATCATTTTACATGGACCGCACCATGGAGCCCAGCAGTCCAGAAGAACCGGCAAAGGAGATTTAATTACCTTCTCGTTAAAATTATCCGCTGTTATAACCACGGGTTTGTCGTTCAAGAGTTCCTCGGTCTTCATTGTTGCCCTGCATTTACCGCATTTTGAACTGACACCAATCTTCTCTTCCGGAATTTTGTTTCGCGTGCCGCATTCCGCACATCTGAAAAAATAAATACCCTTTTCCATAATTTATTCTCCTTAAACGCTTCAGGCATTATTTAAAAGTGGCATAATAATCAGGATTGTGCTTTAAAAACAGTTATGATGATATCTTGCCAACTTTTCTTCTCTATGGCAAGTATTGAAAAATTTGACCAAACTGCACATGTTTGATGTCAACATGAAAATCAGACTGTTTGAACGCATTTTACTTTTGTTCTGAAAGGATGTGCCTAAAATGCTGATTACTGAAATACTTTCAAGGAACGCCCGCATGTATGGCTCTGAAACCGCTCTTGTGGAAAGGACCCCTGCAATAGAACGGCGAGTTGAAATCACATGGAAAACATTTGATGACCAGGCCAATCAGGTAGCTCAGGCCCTTATGAAAAGGGGGATAAAAAAGGGCGACCGGGTCGTACACCTTATGATGAACTGCATTGAATGGCTTCCCATCTATTTCGGAATTCTCAGAACCGGTGCATGGGCCGTACCGCTTAATTTCCGATTTGTTGCAAAAACCATCCGGAGATGTGCCGAGATTTCCGAGGCAAAAGTTTTTATCTTCGGCGAAGAGTTTATCGGGCGTGTTGAAAAAATTCAGCCTGCTCTTAAAAATATCGTAAAAAATTTCATTTTTGTAGGGCCTGAGAAGCACTGCCCCGAATATGCCGAGCATTTTGAAAAAATTATTGAAAAGGAAAGACCAAAGGCCCCGGATGTTCCCATAAATATTTTGGATGATGCAGCCCTCTATTTTACTTCCGGCACAACAGGCAACCCCAAGGCAACACTTATAACACACAGAAATCTGGAATTTTCATGCATTGCTGAAAACAGGCACCATAACCAGACACATGAGGATAATTTCCTCTGCATCCCGCCCCTCTATCATACCGGTGCTAAAATGCACTGGTTTGGAAATTTTATCGTGGGCGCACCGGGAGTAATCCTCAGAGGGATAGAGCCGAAATGGATTCTTGAGGCTGTCTCCGAAGAAAAGGTTACCATTGTCTGGCTTCTGGTACCCTGGGCTCTTGATATTCTCTTTGCAATCGAAAACAAGGATATAAAACTTGAAAATTACGAACTTGATCAATGGCGGCTGATGCACATTGGCGCCCAGCCTGTTCCGCCCAGCCTTATCAAGGAATGGAAAAAAATATTTCCGCATCATCAGTATGATACAAATTACGGTCTGACGGAAACCACTGGTCCGGGCTGTGTTCATCTCGGACTGGAGAACATGCATAAGGTCGGAGCCATTGGAGTACCTGGATTTGATTGGGAATTCAAAATCGTTGATGGCAAAAGAAAACAGCTTCCCCCGAAAAAAATCGGTGAACTTATGGTAAAAGGCCCGGGAGTTATGAAGGCCTATTATAAAAATCCTGAAGCAACCAGAGAAACTCTTTTTGACGGATGGCTGCTGACCGGGGACATGGCAAAAGTCGATGAAGATGGTTTTATCTGGCTGGTAGACAGAAAAAAGGACGTTATCATAACCGGCGGTGAAAATATTTATCCGGTAGACATCGAAGATTTTCTCCAGTCTCACCCGAAAATCCAGGATGTTGCGGTTATCGGTCTTCCAAGTCTTCGTCTGGGGGAAATTGCCGCGGCAATCATCAAAGTCAAACCAGGCCAGGAACTGAAGACAAAAGAGGTTGAAGATTTCTGCATGGAGCTTCCAAGATACAAGCGCCCGCGCAGAATCATCTTTGGAGATGTGCCCAGAAATCCAACCGGCAAAATCGAAAAGCCCAAGTTGAGAAAAGAATATGCCGGGGCTAAAGAGAGTTTTAAATTATAGGTGCCTCATTATGGCTGAAAAACCTACCTATGAAGAATTAGAGAAAACTGAATTCGAGCGCAAGCTGGCCCAGGAAAGTCTGGAGAAGGAATTCCGCATGCAAACGATCTTGCTTGACAATATTCCCGGCTGCATTGCCTTGATCCTCAAGAAGGGCACCCGTGAGATCGTCGCTTCAAACAGGTTCGCCCGGGAGCTCGGTGCGGTTCCAGGCCAAACATGTTTCAAGACATGCGCTATGCGAGACGACAACTGCCCCTTCTGCCTGGCACCCGAACTGTGGAAGACCGATCAGTTGCAAAGGGTCGAAGTCGAGTACAGGGGAACATGGTACGAAGGAATATGGGCACCGTTTTCAAAGGATCTATACGTTCATTACATCTTCGACATCACCGAGCGTAAACGGACTGAGGAAGCGTTAAAAGAAAGTGAAGAAAGATATATAGAACTATTTGAACGTTCACTTGATTGTATTTATATACATGATTTTGAGGGCAATTTTATCGACGCTAATCCCGCCGCTTTAGACCTGCTTGGATATACTAAAGAGGAGATCACAGCACTTAATTTTGCTTCTTTATTAAGCGAGGATGAATTATTAAAACAAGGTTTCAATGCCCTGAGAGATATTATTGAAAAAGGGAGTCAAAAAGACCTTTCTGAATATAAAATAAAGAAGAAAAATGGTGATTATGTATATGTTGAGTCCAAAGGCTCTCTATTATACAAAGATGGCAAACCTTATGCAATAGTGGGAATTGGAAGAGATATTACTGAGCGCAAGTGGACGGAGGAGGTGCTGCGGAAGAACGAAGCAAAGCTTGCGGAATCCAATCAACTCCTTGCGGGGGTGCTGGAGCATACGCATATGATGGCGGTGTTCCTTGACCCGCAATTCAATTTCATCTGGGTCAATCGCGCCTATGCCGACACCTGTCAGCAAGAGCCTTCCTTCTTTCCGGGAAAGAACTATTTCGACCTTTATCCCGATGAAGAGAACCATGCGATCTTCCAGCGCGTCGTGGACACGGGTGAGCCGTTCTTCGTGGAGGCCAGGCCATTCGAGTTTCCCGATCAGCCTGAGCGAGGCGTGACCTACTGGGACTGGAGTCTGATCCCTGTAAAGGATGGCATGGGGAAGGTGACCGGCCTGGTTTTCACTTTGGTGGAAATGACTGGGCGCGTATGGTCGGAGGAGGCGCTGCGGGAGAGTGAGGAGAAATACCGAGGCGTATTCGATGAATCTATTACCGCCGTTTATTTGTTTGATGATAAGAAAAAGTTTATTGAATCGAATAAAGCGGGCCTAGACTTGCTGGGCTATTCCAGAGAAGAACTACTTAACATGAGCATCCCTGATGTTGATGCGGATCCGATAGTTGTTCTACCAGCTCATAAACAGCTTCTGGGAGGAGAACGGATAATTAATTATGAACATCAATTAAAACGGAAGGACGGAAGAATAGTAACAGTGTTAAATAACTCTAGGCCGCTTACCGATAGTGAAGGTAACGTAGTCGGAATGCAAAGCACACTCATAGACATCACCGAGCGGGTGCAGGTGAAGGACGCGCTACATGAAAGTGAAGAAAAGTATCGAAAGCTTTTTGAAAATGAGTCGGATGCGGTTATGATCTTTGATGCCGAGACCCTTCTGTTCGAAGATGCTAATGAAGCCACATTGAATCTTTATGGTTATTCTAAGGGGCAATTTTTGAGTTTAACAGTAGAGGATATTTCCGCCGAGATAGAAAAAACAAGGGCTGTTGTGCAGCAATTAAAAGAGGGCAAGCCTGAAATCAAAAAGATCCCTCTGCGATACTTTAAAAAGAAAGATGGTTCGATTTTTCCGGGGGAAATATCCACCGGGACCTTCACATCAAGTGGCCGCAAAAAAATCATTGGTGCGGTTCGCGAAGTGACCGAGCGTAGACAATTGGAGTCACAGCTTCGCCAGGCACAAAAAATGGAGTCAATCGGCACACTGGCAGGAGGCATCGCCCATGATTTTAATAATATTCTCTTCGCGATTGTTGGAAATACGGAACTGGCACTTGAGGACATCCCGGAGTGGAACCCGGTGCATGCCAACCTTGAAGAGATTAAAGCCTCCAGTCTAAGGGCGGCAGGAATTGTAAAGCAGCTGCTCAACTTCAGCCGCAAGGCCGACTACGAACTGAAACCCATAGACGCTGTCGCAGTTATTAAGGACGCTCTCAAGTTTTTACGATCAACGATTCCCACCACCATAGAAATTCGCAGGCATCTGCCGGAAAAGGAGGCAGTGATTCTTGCTGATCCGATCCAGATCAACCAGGCCCTGATGAACCTCTGCGTCAACTCTTCTCAATCAATGGAGGAGACAGGCGGCATCCTGGAAATCACTGTTGAAAAGACAACCATGGAAGAGGGGGTTGTAAAAAACTTTACTGACTTAGCTCCTGGTGAATATGTCAAAATAGCCGTAAGCGACGCAGGCCCGGGAATAGATTCTGAAATCATTGACCGGATCTTTGACCCCTATTTTACAACCAAAGAGATTGGAAAAGGCTCGGGCATGGGACTGGCTGTTGTTCTCGGCATCGTCAAAACCCATGGCGGCGCCATTGCCGTGGACAGTCAACCCGGAAAAGGTGTTACTTTCACCATGTTTTTCCCGGTGATTGCCGAAAAACCGGTGATGGAGGTCAAAACACCTGATGAAATACCCCGTGGTAATGAAATGATTCTTTTTGTTGATGATGAAAAATCCATTACGATTATGACACAAAAAATATTGGAACGACTTGGTTACCGGGTTGAAACAAGGCTGAATCCGATAGAGGCATTGGAACTGTTTCGATCAAAACCTGATGAGTTTGATCTGGTAATAACTGATATGACCATGCCGCAGATGACCGGTGTCAAGCTGGCGAAAAAATTAAAGGATGTTCGCTCTGATATCCCGGTTATCATCTGTACAGGACACAGTTCCCTGATTGATGAGAAGAAAGCTGAAGAACTGGGGATAGCCGCCTATGCCATGAAACCAATTGAGATGAGCGACATTGCCGGGACCATTCGGAAGGTGCTGGATGATTAAAGAGTTAGCAATGGTCTCTATAGTAAATTCGTATAATATTCGTCGAAAGCCGTGAGTTCTATCCAGCGTTTTTGAAGGCCGGTATCCGTGAAACTGACCAGCAGGATATCATCGGCATGTCCGGCAAGGCGATCCTGCCATTTGACAATTTTATCATTTGAACCCGGGCTGTCAATTAGTATTCCGTTAAAATCAGAAAGGGCTTCCAAATTTTCCATTTCCGGCATTTTGATGCTTTTCCACCAGAAAATCTGCCGTTTCATTTCTCCATAAAAAATTAGGCGGTTCTGCTGTGAAACAAGCGTAAACAGGACCGACCGGTTTCCCCGGGACCCGTATAGAAAACGAAGATCATTATCCAGGTAGTGCGGGCGATGGATTTGAATGACGGATAAAAGATCTTCCGTATTCGGGATTGTATGGGGTTCCACAAAAACAATTTCCAAAGGGGAATATGGGTTTTCATGAGAAAGGATTTTCAATACCTTTCGAATATATTCAGCTCTCAACACTTCTTTTCGGATGATTATCTGGTACGGGCATGTCATTTTTTTTGATAAAATTTTAATTTCTTCCAAAGGGCGTTCTTTGGTAAGAATCAGTTTTGAAACATACCCTGCACCATTGATCCGAACTGAATGATCCGAATCCTTTATCGGTGCCTCTTCCCAGCCGGTGCGGAATGAAATGTCAAGATGCGGGTCCGGAAACAATGAAACATCAAACAACTCTTCAGCATAGTCAAATGCGAGGAGCATCTCCTCCTGTGAGAATTGAGGTGTACTCAGAACCGTATAGGGAGGAGATTTTTCAAATTCAATCTTGAGCGCTTTGCTTTTTTGCCTGAAGTCCGTTCCCGGCAGGATGGAAAGAGGAAAAACCATGATGTCGTTAAACAGATCATTTTCCGCTACAAAATCGACAGACCGTTTAAACCCTTCAAGATTATCTCCCGGAAGGCCGACGATGAGATCTATTCGGGGAATGATGCCTCTATCCTTCAACAGAAAGGTTCCGTGAAGGAATCTGGAAAGGTCGGTGGGTCGGTTCATGATTTGAAGCGCTTTCAGGTTGATACTCTGGAGCCCGATTTCAAACATGGAAAATCCTGCCGACACGAACAAATCAGCGGTTTCTCCGTCAATGCTTTCAGAGCGGATTTCTCCTGTCAGGGTGATTTGTTTTTTATGGTTGACGGCAGCTATTTTTTTAAGAAGAGACTTAAAATCCGGTCTTGTATTCAGGGAAGGATCCAGAAAACAAAGCTCGTCGATATTATGTTCAACAGCCCATCTGACCCCATCAAGCAATGGTTCCTCATTTGCATAGGTGACTCGATTCATGGATTTATTATAGTAGCAGAAGCCGCATCGGAAGGGGCATCCGCGCTGGGTTTCAATGTACATTATTCTGTCAATTTCAGGCTCCAGAAGTCCTGCCAGGTAAGGGCTGGGTGCTGATCTGAAGATCTCTTCAGAGGGAGCTCCTCCTGTGTTTTCCCCCCAGGTGTTTTCATTTTCAATTATCCTGATAAAAACGGATTCCCCTTCTCCAAAGACAAGGAAATCCGCGATTCCTGTATTAAGAAGGGTATTGTCCGGTGTAACTTCAGGCCCGCCGAAAACAATTCTGGGTCCATATTCTTCCTTGATTTTTTTCGCCAGATAGATGGATCTGTCAATATTCCAGTTAAACAGCGTAAAACCGATTATATCCGGTTTTTTTTCTACAATTTGCTGGAGCAGAGCAGAATCTCCCAGATAGGATGAAACACTTTCCGGAAGAATTTCAATCCTGTGGTCTTTGAAGCCGTCTGCAGCCTGTTTCAGACATGCGGATGCCAGTGGCACATTACCGGTTCTCCTGCCGAAATTCAGTTGAGGTATGGGGAGCTGTATGAGCAGAATTTTGGACATGTTTTTGTCTGTAAAAAAAGTTCAAAAGTTTTTTGTACAGGCTGTCAGCGTGTGTCAACCCGAAAAATTATCATGCTTCAACATCCGACCGGCTTGAACCAATAGCCGGATAATGATAACTGAATAGAAAAAATGGAGTATTATGATGTTGATTAAAGGACATACCGATTTTTTCAAATTCAGGGCCGGTGTAGTGGCTGGAGCAAGGTTGGGGATACACCTCAGTATTGATACGGATGTTTCCCGGTTGTTTCCGCACATAAACGGAACGTTTACTGGAGCCTTGTATCATGATAAGCCTCATTATATCCAGTTTAATTTTGATGGATGCAAGTGATTTGGATTGAATGTTATGGAACAAGAAGGAGTAAATTGTATGGAGACTTTAATTATAAAGTTTTTTGAAAAAATGGCTTTTTGGGTCGGGTGTTTCTGATTTCCAGATTAGCGGGCAGGAAATTACAGACTTAAATCAGGATAAGATGGAATTTCTTGACACACCACCGGCATCCTGCAATATTCTGTCACCAAAAATTGTTTTTTAGATGTATGGTTTTTGCTCTTCGATTTCTCGCTTCTGGAAGTTTTTTTGTGTTTGTTTGGATCTCACCCTCATACAGGAGGATTATATGAGCATAAATCTTCGACCGCTGCTTGCCAATCCCGGACAGCTTGTTTCTGAAGGTCGGTTTAATATTGGAACCTACAAAGAACCATTTAAAAATGTCAATCCGCTTGAAGCTGAAATCGGCAGACTGATTCGCTATCCGCGAGTACTCAAAAATCTGCGTTTAAAAGAATGGCAGCATTTCGCGCTGGTCAACCGTGATTATTACATCAGCCTTGCGCTTTTTGATGCGAAAACACTGGCACTCGTTCAGGTATGTCTATATGACAGGCAATCCGGAAGCATTAAATTTTATGAGAAAAAAGTTTTCCCCGGAAAGGTTGTTCTGCCTCAAACACTGTGGGATGATCATGCGACTTGCGATGTAAAGGGATTTAAGCTGAAGATTCATAACAATCTGGAATCCGGGGTTCATAAAATTTCTTTTGACATTGAGGCAACAAAGGATCTGCCTGCATTAAAAGGCTCATTTACCTGCTTTGAGGATATGGCTGTATCTGAGCCCATCGTGGTCTGCCTGCCATTAAAAGATCAACGGGCTATGTATTCGCATAAATATGTCTGCCCGATTGAAGGGAGCCTTATGATATCGGGTGATCGAATAATGTTTGATTCGGAGGGGAGTTACGGTCTTATCGATATCCACAAGGGTTATTATCCATACGTAATGAAGTGGCATTGGGCCACTGCAGGAGGTTTTGATCCTGATCGCGGTATTGTCGGACTCAACCTTACCGATAATCAGGTAAAGAACCAGGAGGCCTATAATGAAAATTGTTTGTGGATAGACGGCCGGATGCACCTTTTGCCGCCTGTCAGGTTTCATTTTAACCCGGAAAATCTTTACGAACCATGGGATATTCGGGATCAGCAGGGTATGGTAGCACTGACATTCACACCGGAAGTGATCAGAACCGTGGATATCAATGCTCTCATAGTTAAAACAAAGTACAGGGGGCCTTTTGGATCATTTTCAGGAAAGCTGCATACCTCAGACGGTGACCTTTTGGAAGTGAAGGAGTTCTTTGGCATGTGCGAAGATTTTTATTTGCGGACCTGATTTCCATAATTAATGGAGAATTATAATTATTTTGCATCTGGAAAGAGGAATAGAAAATGGTGAAAGACTCCGGCCTTTCATGTTGGAATTGTAAGAAAGCAATTAAAAGTACGGGAACGAATTGCCCTCATTGCAATGTCTTTATTGACAGGGAAATGACTGGCCGTATTTCTACCGGTGAAAAACAGAATTCTCATTCCGGCAGAATCGTTCCCGGTACTGTTATCGATGAAAGGTATGAGATCAAAACAGAACTCGGAAGAGGCGGAATGGGCGTTGTTTACAGAGCGAATGACCGGTATATGGACCGGGATGTCGCATTGAAGCTGATTCCCCGCGAATTGTCCATGGATCCGAAAGCTGTTTCAGACCTTAAACAGGAAACCGCACTTGCACTTGATTTGACTCATGAATTTGTCGTGCGCCTCTATAATCTTGATACGTGGGACAATCTTACATTTGTTACAATGGAATATGTTCCCTGCGGCACACTTTCCCATCTTATGGTTGAAAAAGGAGGAACGATTCCAATTCATGAAGCCCTTCCGCTGTTGCGTCAGGTAGCTGAAGCACTTGATTACGC
>JAQYVL010000212.1 GCA_030145525.1 Desulfobacterales bacterium | reverse complement strand
GGGACTTCTATCAGAACACCCACCACAGTGGCAAGTGCTGCCCCGGATGACAGTCCAAAAAGCATTGTTGAAGTCGCAATGGCCACTTCAAAATGATTGGAAGCTCCTATCATGGCCGATGGCGCCGCATCTTCATATGGCAGCTTCAGAATCCTTGCCAGTGCATATCCGAGCCCGAAAATCAGAACAGTCTGAATAAAAAGAGGGATTGCAATCCACAGTATTGTCAGAGGGTTTTCGACAATAACTTCTCCTTTAAAGGAGAATAGCAGAACCAGTGTGATCAGGAGGGCGATGATTGTGATCGGAGTCAGAACATGGAGAAATTTTTCTTTGAACCAGATCTCACCCATACTGCTGATGAGCATCTTCCTGGAAAGATACCCTGCAACCAGGGGAAGTGCTACATAGATGCCGATGGAGAGTACCAGGGCCTGCCACGGGACAGGAAGACGTCCCACGCCCAGAAGCATCCCGCCCAGCGGACCGTATAGAAACAACATGGTCAGGGAGTTGATTGCGACCATTACAAGTGTATGCCCGTCATTTCCTTTGGACAAAAAGCCCCACACAAGGACCATTGCCGTACAGGGCGCGATACCGAGAAGTATACATCCGGCAAGGTAGCTGCGCCAGAGTGGCACTTCCAGCATTTTAATTCCTTTTACAAGTACAACAGTGCCCACACCATGAGATGCACCCAGCTCCAGATCCAATCCGAGCGGCATTTTTACATAATCCACGGCCTCCGGGCCAATCATGCCGTAAAAAAGAGTGCCAAGGAAAAATAGGGAAATGCCATACATGGTAAAAGGTTTGATGGCCCAGTTAATAAACAGGGTAAGGCTTACCGGCTTCCAATTTTTACCGGCCTGAAGCACCTCGCCGAAATCGATTTTTACCATTATGGGGTACATCATGAAGAAAAGACAGATTGCTATGGGGATGGATACAACCGGCGCATCGCCGACATAAATCGCCAGGCCGTCCAGGTATTGAGCCACACCTGGGGCTGTCTTTCCCAGAACAATTCCGGCCATAATGGAAAGCCCCACCCATAGAGTAAGGTATTTTTCAAAAAAGCTGAGGCCCTTATTCTTTTTATTCTTGTTTGAATTTTCCGTCATACTATTCCTCCAATATTACAATATCAAAAAACAAACGGACCTGCGATAAAATAGCATCCAAGCATGCAGACAATTACGCCCGCCCCTTTTTTAAACCATTTTTCCGCCTCCTGCCACTTTCTGTTTTCCATCAATTTTCTTACTGCGGCAGCAGAGCTGCCCGCGAGGGCAATTGGAAGGCAGTGTCCCACGGCAAAAAGTATAATGAGAAAAACTCCCATCGCAATTTTTTCTTGAACAGTAATGATTGCCAAAATCGGCGCGATAAACCCAAAAGTACATAATCCTGAAAGCAGGCCATAACAAAGTCCAAGGACAAAGGCGCCCGAAATGCCTCTCAATTTCAAAAGGTAGAAAGGTCTGTATGATGTAGAAAATATTTTTACACCAAACATATCAAGGGCAACCCAAAAGAGAATTAAACCGATCAAAATCTGCCAATAAGGACCGACATCTCCCAACATCCTGCCCAAAAGACTGCAGATAATTCCGGTCGCAGCGATTGTAATAAATAGACCTGTTGTAAAAACTGCAGAGTACATAACAGCCAGTTTCGGTTCGATGGCCCGCTCCTGACCGCCGACATATGCGACAATCAAAGGAATTGATGCCAGATGGCAAGGACTTAGCATTACACTGACCAAACCCCATAAAAAGCATCCGACACCGGCAATAGCTGTGCCGGTAGTCATCCATTGATTAACCATAACGAAAAATTCTTCTGCCATACCTTTTCTCAGCTACATTCCGAATTTTTAGCCGGGTGGTTCCACACCCATCTTTTTGAACTGCTCTATAATAGCTTTTTCGCCCATAAAACCGATATGTCGATATTTTTCAATCCCTTTTCCGTCAAAAAAAATTTGTGTCGGGATTGCCCTGATCTTGAACCTGTTAGCCGGCTCCCTATTCTTCCATACATCTATGAAAATTACGGCGGCTTTTCCTTTATAAGCTTTTTTAAGTTTTGACAGGATTGGTGCCATCTTTTTACAGGGTATGCATTTTTTTGCGCCAAGATCAATCATGGTGACCTTCCCCTTGATCGGGAGGTCTTTAAAACTTGTTACATGATTTCGACTTAAGACTTCTCCTGAAAACAGTGCAAAACAAAACAGGACCGTTGTAATCCGAAACATTAAAAAACGCATGCCGCTCCTCTCACGATAAGAATTTTTATAAATTCGTAATCCACATCTTGATATCCTCTTTGCCTGGAACTTTTCCGACACTTTTTACCTTTTCGTTTACTACAACAGCAGGCGTTCCCAGAACTCCGTATCCCGCAATTTCCATAAGATCCGTCACTTTCACTATCTTTGCGTCAACCCCTGCTTCAGCCACAGCTTCTTTTACGTTTTTTTCCGTCTGGTTGCATTTTGAACAACCAGGCCCAAGAACTTTAATTTCCATTTTTTTCATCCTTTTCCTGGATTTACGTATTATCCGACAATCGTTCCGTAAATCATGCCTGCAATCGTAGACATGATGACAATGATCCCACAGAATGTCGCGGTTTTTTTCACTCCCATGACGCTTCCAATCACAAGCATATTGGGGAGGGACAGAGCCGGGCCGGCCAAAAGTAGAGCCAGAGCCGGGCCCTTGCCCATTCCCGAACCCATAAGGCCCTGAAGAATTGGCACTTCAGTCAACGTGGCAAAATACATCAATGCCCCGGCAAAGGAGGCAGTAAGATTGGCCCATATTGAGTTTCCTCCTAAAAAGGATTGAATATAATGTTCCGGAATCAGGGCAGGATGCCCGGGTCTTCCAAGCATAAAACCTGCTATGAGGACGCCGCCGCCAAGAAGCGGGAAAATTTGCTTCATAAAACCCCAGGTTGCTTCAACCCATGTTTTGCACTCATCTCTTGTAAACCAGGCTTTTATTATGAGAAACAGCGTTAAAAGCAACCCCGATGTAATGTACCACTTAACTGAAAATATCATCTGCCACAATTGGGATGAATTGTCGGATGGTCTGGCAAACGCCGCAAATATGAGGATCAGCACCATAACCAGAAGATACAGCGAATCCTGCATCAGTGTTCGTTTCCCGGAATCGTCGTCCGGAAGATAAATTTGTCCGGCGGTTCTTGAAGCATCATCTTTTCTGAAAAAAAATGCCATTAAAAGACCGGTTAAAATGGCGAAAATAACGGCTCCCACAGCCCGGGCAAGTCCCAGCTGCCACCCTAATATCTTGGCGGTAAGTGTTATGGCCAGCACATTGATTGCCGGACCGGAATATAAAAATGCGGTTGCCGGGCCAATACCAGCACCTCGAGAATAGATACCGGCGAATAACGGCAGCACGGTGCAGGAGCAGACTGCCAGAATGGTTCCGGATACGCTGGCAACAGAATAGGCCAGAATTTTTTTAGCCTCTGCACCGAAATATTTAAGGACCGATGCCTGGGATACAAATACAGAAATTGCTCCTGCGATAAAGAAGGCAGGAATAAGGCAGGTCAAAACATGTTCCCTGGCGTATTCCCGGAGCATCATGAAAGCTTCAAGCCCTGACCGCCGAATATCCGGATGATCCCACGGGGTGTAATACGCTCCAAAGAAAATCGCAATGAGCAGCAGCAGTTTGGTTCGCTCTTTCATAAATAAAAAGCCTTTTGATGCGGCATAACAAATTTCCTTCCATTTCAGTGAAGTTGTTAAACCGTAATACCGACATATCGAAATATGACGATTTTTTGAGATAAAAAAATTACCTGCGGCAGATGTTATCCCGTTTTATTTCCGGCAGGCGTTTCATCAGTTCCGTGACATCCGGATCATCATCCAGCCAGTGTTTCATATTACCGATAAGATTGGCGGCAAAAGGGTTTTTCCCGCCATCTGTCAGGGTATAGTTGACCCAAAGCCCTTCCTTGAAAAATTTTATCAATCCGGCATCTTCGAGAATTTTTAAATGTTTGCTTGCGGTGGACTGAGCAATGCCCAAAGCCTCCTGAATTTCACAGACGCACATGACCCGCCGCTGCAGCATCTTCATGATTTTGACCCTTCCGGGATCGGACAATGCCTTCATCACTTTTAAAAATTCTTTCATATGGCCTCCACTATATCGTTAAATTGGAATATATAGATCTATGCATCAACTGTCAATTAAAATCCGTGAAATGATTTGAAAACGAATAAATTCAAAAAGTTAAATCACTCTGTAAAGGACTGTCCGGGCCGATTTTCTCTTGCAGATTTCAGGGAACGAATGCTACAAAGATCTTAAAAGGGGGAACAATTCCGAACCATCCAAAATTTTCCCGGAAAAAACGATTATACGGGAAAGCTGCTTTAGGAACCTACTCTTATGAATACAGATAAATGCGGTCTCACCTTCAGTGTTATGACCTTGAATCTGAGGTTTGGAAGGGCTGAAGACGGGCCGAATAGCTGGGATAATCGAAAACAGAGATTCGTTTCCTTTTTTGAAAAGCACAGGCCGGATTTTATCGGAATGCAGGAGGCAAATGATTTCCAGATTGTTTTTTTAAAAAAACAGCTGAAGGAGTATCATTTCATCGGCCAGAGATCTCCGGCGCCTTCTTACTGGCAGGATAATGTTGTTTTTTATAAAAAAGAATGGGAATGCCACTTTCAGGAAAGATTCTTTCTGACCCATACGCCATCAGTACCCAGCCGCCTTGCGGATAGCAAGTGGCCGCGGCAGTGCGTTATTGGTTTTTTTAAAAAAAACGGCACCTCCCTGATTTACGCGAATACTCATTTTGATTTTGAGCCATCTGTCCAAAAACAAAGCGCAAAAATTATTATCAAAAAACTTAATGACTTTCAAAAACACGAAGCCCCGGTTATCATTACCGGCGATTTCAACGCAAAACCAGGCAGTTTGAGCTACCGGGAATTTATCTCCAAAGGCGCTTTTCGGGAGATATTTCATCGTGAATATTCAGGCACATACCATGGATTTACAGGTGAGTGCATGAAAAGGCATATTGACTGGATACTATACAGGGGGGCGCTTGAACTGGTGGAGAAGAAAATAATCGCTGAACGTTATCATGGAGGGTTTCCTTCGGACCATTTCCCGGTTCTTGCACAATTTCGAATAGCAAAGCAGACTTCTTAAGTATGAAGTTTAAACCATATTCCGAGTGATGAGGAACGTTTTTCAATTTCAATCAAAACGGATTTATAAAAATCAGAATGGTAACAAAGTAATCACGATTAACGATTTTTTTTCCCAATATATGAAATAATTTTCCAAAAGGGGTTTCAGACAAATTCCGACTCTTCCTCCATATATCCGGCATAATAAACTATAATACAAGGAAATAAAAAATAATAAACAGGGTGGTATGTTTTTTGCTTTTCCTACTTGTTACAGCGTTTGTTTTTTGGCTTTTACTGCCAAACGTTGTGATTAGGATGGCATTATGAGTACTGAAAAAATAAAATCTTTTCTTCTGTTTCAACACTCTCTTTCTGACTACATCAGGGTTGCCGCAATTACCCTTGTTGTCCTGCTTGCCATATTCATTCTCAGACTCTTTGGAAGCAGGGACGACAGCGAAAGCAAAACATATAGAAGTTACAATAAGCTAACCGAAACCATCAACCTCGAAAATTAACCTCTTACTTTTCTTCACTTTCAAATCTTTTTGACGTCTCATTCTCTATCTTTTTTACACCCCTCCCGGAACATATTTATGACAACTGCGATATCAACCTTATTGGATTTGTCTCCTGCTAATTTCCTATTTCATTGTTACGCAAAAGCTTTTCGTGTATTATTGAAGTAACCGTCTGAAACAGCCTGCATCAGGGCGCATATATCAGAGAGAAAGACGTATATGGAAAAGATCAACTGCATTTTCTGCAACAAAGAAAATCATCGGGTTGTAATCCAGGAAAATGGATATACCGGCAGAAAATGTTTTCAATGCGGTCTCATATACATATCACCCCGTCCTTCTCTCAATGAGATTCTTGTTTTATATGGCCATGACAATGCGCACATATCTGCCAGGTCGCATATTTCAGGAGACTTCTCAAAAAGATTGTATGCCGGACACAATTTGAAATTCGTAACGTCTTATTCTAAAAAAGGCTCGATTCTTGAAATCGGAGCGGGTGGGGGTTACTTTTTGGATGAGGCCAAAAAATTAGGATTTGATCCCTATGGTATTGAGTTTAATTCTGTTCAAGCCAATTTTATAAGGGAGCAGCTTAATATTCCCTGTGAAGAATCTCCAGTAAGTGAATCTGTATTCAAAGGAATTCAATTCGATGTTGTTTATCATTGTGATGTTATCAGTCATTTCTTTGATCCCTTTTCAGAATTCAAAAACATTCATCAAAAGATGAAAAAGGGTCGAATATTAATATTCGAAACCGGCAACCTGGGAGAAGTGAAACAAAAATATTTTAAATACTTTAAACGATTTCAATACCCTGATCACTTGTTTTTCTTCAACCCCGATAATTTAATAGACTTGCTTGAAAAAACCGGTTTTGAATTTATAAGAATTTACCGTTATTCGATACTGCCGCAGTTGATCGCATTAAATGCATACTCGATAGTAAAAAATTCCATCAAAAACTGTATCGCAAAATATAAACAGCCGAAAAAACCTTCTCGTGACAGTATAGACACGAAAAGTCTATCCGCTAATAATCTGCAGCCAGGCATATGCGATTCGATCCTAAAAAAGAGTTTTCGATTACTATACAGCTACTCTGAATATCTACTTCGCTATAAGATCGGACAGATCGCACCTAAAACCCATCGTCCGCAGACCCT
>JAQYVL010000211.1 GCA_030145525.1 Desulfobacterales bacterium | reverse complement strand
GTCCGCCGGACTCACTGGAAGGATGAAGGAGGCCTTTAAATGCCATACAGCTGGTTTGGAACGAGGTTTCTCTGGCGCAGGTTCTACTGCGTTTCTCTTGGCCTTTTTTTCGTGCTCATGATAGAAGACGGTGTTGCCGCTCAGGCTCATGGGCGGGTCTGGGGTCGGACCAAGCTGGATTTCCGATTATCAAGGGTTTAGGTGGAAAATGTGGGTTACTTTTGCTTTTAAAATGATATTTTTAGGGTCAAAAAGGGCGGTTTAAGTGATCTATCGACCTCTGAGTAAAGTCTATTGAGGTCATCTGGTCAAAATGCCGCAATCAGCGAACGAAGAGGTTCTTGATCGCTGTTTCATCGGATATTACTCATAATTTGATTTTATATTTCGGGCAGGTTCAGCAGAAAGCGCCAAGCCGGCAGGACTTCTATTTTCCCGTTATCAACTTTTATCACTTCATCCTCGTTCCGGGTTATAATCATGCCGTTCTTTAAGCCATGCTCAGCCATGGCCTCGCTCAAAGCCGCTACTTCCCGTTTCCTGGTTTTCGGTTCGACCATTGATTCGCAGACCTGAATCAGCTGGCGGGAACGATGGCGCAGTGACCGTTTGAACACAGCCGGTTTCGCAGTCCGACTGCTTTGAAACGCGCAGCACTTTGATTGTCGACTATACATAAAAAGTTGATATGGAAAATATTGTTGCATTTAACAACTATTTTTGACATTTTTTCACCGGAAGCCGTAGTTCGCATTATTTGTACGAACAGACCGTTTAAATTCAGTTTAACATACATATCAGCGAAAAGGAGGCTGTCCCATCATGAAAAAAGTTCTATTGTCCACTCCTGTTACTCCTTATCCCATCCAGCCATGGCATGACACGCCAACGGATATCATGCGTCAGAGGTTCATGAAGGGACAGGGAATTTTCACAATGGAAGGGCACATGCACCTTGCAGGGCCTTTTGTCATTGCACAGAACATCTCGCTTCCCACGGTGGTGCTGGACCATCCCACAATGGAAAACTGGATCGAAGAAATAAAAAAAGGATATGATTACGTGGGCATATCATCACTTACCCCGAACCTCGAAAGTGTTATGGAAATGTGCCGTATGGTGCGGAAGCATTCTGCTGAGAGCGAAATCATCCTCGGCTGTTTCGCAGCACAGAGCTTAGGCGCATATTATCCCAAGGAGGAATGGAAAAAGCTGGTGGACCAGATTGTGCTGGGTGAGGGCGTTCGCTGGTTCCGCCAGCACATAGGAGATGACACAAACGCTCCTGTACGGCAGCACTTTCTACCTCGCTGTGCGTACGGAGCAGCAGAATGGTTTCTGAAATGGCCGGAAGGCGATACGGCTCCTATGATGGCGGCAGTGGGTTGTGACCGGGGGTGCGATTTCTGTACAACGACCACCCACTTCGGCGGCAGCCGACACGTCCTTGTTACTGCGGAACAGCTGAAGAATGAGATGAAGATGTGGCAGCAGCATAAGCCCGGGACAAATTTCATCATCTATGAAGAGGATCAAGATAAGGAATTCATAAAAAAAGTAGGACTGCTGCTGCGGGATGATCCTGAAATTGATTTCTCTCAGTTCGAGACAACCATTCTTGCAAGCATCAATACACTCTCTACATATGATGATCTGGACGAACTCGCTCACTGCAACATCGGGAGTGTATTCGTAGGGCTTGAATCCAAATTCGCTCCTGATGAAGGCTATGGCAAACGAGTGGGTGATGCAAAGGAAATTTTACACGAGCTGCACGCCCGCGGAATTGGCACGATGGTTGGATGGATGGCGGGCTTTGACTTTCACACGCGGGAAACCCTGGAAGAAGATTTTCAGTATTTGCTGGCCTGTGAACCCACAACAGCTCAGCTGACGCGCGTCACCCCATACCCTGGAACCCCCCTGTACGATCGTCTGTCAGAGGAAAACCGAATCAAACCCTTTAAGTGGGAAGATGTCAGCTTTTACGGCGGGGGGATGGTACACAAGCATCTATACGAACACGAAATCATGGAGTTCATCAGGAGGGGAGAGGAAAGCCTCTTTCACACATGGGGGCCGAGTGTCTTGAGGTTCATGAAGGTTGGCTTAAACGGCTATGAACGATATAAGGACTATGATGATAAACACTTCCAACAATTATCGAAACGTCATTATCGGCGGGTATTCGAGGCTTATCCAATGCTTGCTGCGATGGAAAGGTTTGCTCCAAATGGCCGCATTCGGAAAATGGTCAAGGAAACAGAGCAGCGCTGGAAAGACAACTTCGGCGAACCTCCAACGTTTTTAAAAGTGCTGTCGAAATATGCTGAAATAAAGGCGACCTGGTCGACACTGAAGGAGATAATCGATCCGCTGAATCGCCACATACGAATTCCACCGGCAAAACGGTATCATTTCTTCGGTAAAGACATCAAGGATGACGGCAGTCTTCCTTACCGGAAGGAATATCTAAATGAAGACCCGCTTTACAACCGCGACATGAAGCTCCAGTCTGCCGAACATTCGCTCCTGGGTGTGGTCGCAGAGGTTGCACAGAAACTGGAATCCCCTGACTCAAAGCTGCATGAAGTTGCGGGAGAGCTTCGAGATGACGCATCGTCACTTCTGATTTCTCTTGCCGGACACTTGCGACGGCCAAATCTGGATGTGAACGATTTCATGACTGTGTTAAAAGAAAAAACCGTGGGGCTGGTATCTAAAGCTATCAATGCCGGGGAAAATCCTGAAAATGAGATAGATCTTCCCATTCAAAGTGCCAAGGAGAACCTTGCGGTATTGCTTGAACATTATGCCAAAGAACTGCAAGGAGGAGATGGCCTGAAGAGGCTGCTTACACATCCGTTGCTTTATGGCTTTGCAAAGGACACCTTGAAATCTAAAAAAATCAGCTGAGGAGGAAAGCGATGGACATCCAGAACGAAACATTCGGCGGAACTTACCCTTTCAAACCCAACTACACGACTGTAAACGGACTGCGGCTCCATTATATTGACGAAAACCCAAAGGACAATCCAAGTGCAGAGCCCATTGTAATGCTTCACGGGAATCCAACATGGTCTTATCTCTACCGCAACTTTTTGCCTCCATTGCTTCAAGCGGGCTACCGGTGTATCGTTCCGGACCACATGGGTTATGGCAAGTCGGAAAAATCTCTTACCCGCGAGGAGTACCGACTTGAAAGGAAGATAGATTATTTCACCGGTTTTATGGACCATCTCAACCTGAGTGAAATAACTCTCATCATGCAGGACTGGGGCGGCAGTATCGGTCTTGGCTATGCGGTCGAACATAAGGATCGGATTAAACGGATTATCCTTATGAGTACCTGGGCATTCGTATTCCCGGAAGATGTTCCCGAAGACACCTTGCCTCCTCTGCTCAGAATGTGCCGGGAACCCGAAATCGGTGAGACGATTCTTCTTGCATATAACGTCTTTGTGGAAGGATTCCTTCCGCTGTCCATCGTGCGCAAGGAAAAAATTTCAAACCAGCTTATGGATGCATACAGGGCTCCTTTCCCGGACTACAACTCTCGCGTTCCCACAATGGCAATACAGGATGTCCCGCTTCGATCCGACCATCCTTCATATCCTGCAATGAAGGCGGTTCAGGAAAAACTGAATATCCTGAACGTTCCAACCTGCTTCATCTGGGGAGAAAACGATCACGTGTTTCCGCCGGATTTAGTTCTTCCTATCTGGCAGGAAATCTACCCTCATGGTGAAATTCACAGAATTCCCCGTGCCGGTCATTTTCTGCAGGAGGATGCGCCGTATGAGATATGCGAGGTCATAAAAAATTTTCTGAAAAAGACCTCCTGAGCAAACCCATAGATATAACGTTAAGCCTTCAAAGGAGCGAAAAACCGGGCAAATAGGGACGTTGTTGACAAGTTGTACAAACAAACCTGAAATGGAAAGTACAATTTGTCAAAAACGTCCCCTTTCTCATTTTGCCTTGACATCATTAAAATGTGTATATATTATACATATCATACACATTGTGTTTTAAACAGGAGGAACCATGCGCACCAATATTGTCATAAATGATGAGCTTATGAACCAAGCGATGGCACTGAGCAAACTTAAAACCAAAAAAGCTGTTGTTGAAACGGGTTTGAAATTATTAGTTCAAATCAAAAAACAAGAACAATTAAAAAATCTTCGTGGTAAATTAAAATGGGATGACGATCTCGATTCTATGAGGTTAGATAAATGATTTTAGTCGACTCATCCGTCTGGATCGATTATTTCAATGGGAATCCCACATGGCAGACAGATTTGCTTGATAATTATCTATCCGACGTGCCGATAATCATGGGTGACTTAATCCTTACAGAGGTTCTTCAAGGGTTTAAATCTGACAAGGATTTTGAAACCGCCAAATCTTTTTTAAGCGCTCTCCCTTTTCGTCAAATGGGTGGATATGATGTTGCTCTTCAAAGCGCTAAAAATTACAGGACACTTCGAAAAGCAGGTATTACCGTACGAAAGACTATTGATATAATCATTGCAACATTTTGCATCCTTGAAGGATTCACCTTGCTCCATGATGATCGCGATTTTGAGCCTCTTGTATCTCATTTCCCTTTGAAAACTTCCATTCCCCAATAGAGAAGCCCTCTGTATTCTGTTTCTGACATACAACGTTCACAATATGAGGCCGCAAGGAAAAACGCTCCTTGGCCAAAGTCTCGTTTATTGAAAAAAATAGTAATGTGAAGTTTTGGTTCTTTTTACTCAAACACTCTAATCCCTTTTTTCATAGCCAGCCATACCGGAATCTTAAATCTGACCTCATCACCGATTCTCGCTGTGTCAAAATCACCATTTGCAATTATCTTTTTGGGAAAATATTCAAGGAACCTGCTGTTTTCAACCAGTATCGCATTTTTTGTCTCCCGCCTCAGAACACCGGCAATCTCAACCAGATCGTCACCTTTCATCCTGTGCCCCCCTCTGCTGTAAAGAGTTTTAGAACTTCAGGTTTTTTCAAGTTTACAAATCATTCATTTCTGCCATTATGTGCGCAAGCAGCCGTATATACATAAACACACATTATCTGTTTTATGCATCCCTCTTGACACGATCTCATATTTTCTTTATTGTTTTTACGATATAAAAGTCAATAAAAATCAAATATTAAGAATAATTCACGACCTCAATTAAACCGGACAGACGATCATGGGGCTATACGCCTGTTTATAAATTTTGGAATTCTGAATTCAAAAAAACCTATTATAGCATGATGAGGAATGAAAAAATGAATAATCGAATAATTTTCGTATCGCTATCCTGTATTGTTATTATTTTTCTATGGTTCTCTTCCGCTGGTGCCGACGAGATCCAATATCGTGAAATCCACTGCAAACATTATATCCATGGGATTCCTACAGGTTCGCCGGCAACAAATGATCTCATTATCAGAGACATTTATGCAATGAGTACAAATGATAAAACAAAATTTGCGGACTGGGTGGCTTACCGGCTTGACAAAGAAACCATAGGCGGCAATGCTGTAACTTATCCTGAATGGAAGACTGATCCCTTGCTGGCTGATGAAGAAACATTAGAGCCGAATGATTATAAGGGTGCGCATGAGGCCCTTAAAACAGATTATGGATATTTCGCGCCGCCTGATTCATTCAAAGGAACAAGATACTGGCAGCAGACAAACTACCTTTCAAACATCATACCCATAAAACCAGAGCTGAATAAGGGGCCATGGCAAAAACTGGAAGATAAAGCAAGACGGTTTGTAAAAGCCGGAAACGTTCTATATGTTCTCACAGGACCGCTTTTTGAAAACGAAATGCCTGTAATGCCCAAGGCGGATGAAATTCATACGGTTCCGAGCGGATTTTGGAAAATTATTATCCATCATCCCAATCCCAAAGATGCAAAATCATTAAAAGTGGCTGCCTATATTTTCCCGCAAGACACGCCCAGATTTGCAAAGACCAAAGATTATCTTGTAACAGTTGATGAAGTGGAAAAGCGAACCGGACTTGATGTTTTGTGGGAGCTTACAGACGATGTTGAAATTTGGATTGAAAGCTTTAGAAAGGCAGACTGGCTCTAATCGGCATATACCATTTAAGAGGAGAACGCTGCCATGAACCACATTCATCATGTTCATATCTTTGCATCTGATCTGGATAAAAGCATTGCGTTTTATGAAGAACTATTCGGCGGCAAGGTTATTCTCGACATGGAAGTTGCCGGGGCCAGAAATGTTTTTATGAAAATCGGCAACGGGCGACTGCATTTCTACGACCAGCCTCCCAAATATTCAGGCCGGGGCAATATTCACCACTTCGGCATTCAAACCGATGATATTGAAGAATACGTTTCCGGAATGAAAAAAAAAGGAATACAATTCACCAAAGGAATAACAGATCTGGGGTATATGCGGTATATCATGGTGCCTGCACCGGATGACATCCTGGTCGAATTTTTTGAGGTCAATAAAGAGATGGTTCCAGTTGATCTGCTCAATTATTTTGAATAGCCGGATTCACGCTTAAAGATCGATCAGCTTTTTTACTTCACCCAATTCAAAAAAGGAGGAAGGGCTATGCGGAATATCGTAATTCTATTAATCGGTCTTTCATCATTAGGTTTTGTGCTCGCTGTAATTGTTGTTTTGTTAGGGGGACCGGGATCCTACACGATTATGGGTGTAGGTGGAGAAGCATTCTCTCGGGCATCGAACAATCTTGCACTTATCGCCATCGCACTGACCTTGGTATTCATGGGATGGCTCAAAGAAAAATAGAATAATTCCGTATGGACGATCTGTTCCTTTGGAAAGTGCGCGCCGAAAAGTACAATCTGAATCCGGCCAGGCATGGGATCATTATTTCATTATTTTGAAACTGCTGCGCTCAGAATAAAACAGCCTCCTCCGCTGTCGCCTGAAGGCTCACCTGCCGGACCTTCGGAAGCATAAGCACTTCGAATACCCAGTCCGATAACGATCTCATCTTTTCCATCTGCATCTGTATCGCCGCTTGCAGGATAGCTTTCACCATTTCCTGTATTGTAATCCGACCAGTCAATTTCAGACCATGCCAGAAGTGAGTAATCGTCGTCTATAATCGGGAAACGGCCGCCTGGAATTTCGGGGTCATCATTGTTGGAGCCCAGACCGACAATGATTTCATCCTTCCCGTCACCATCAATATCTCCACAAACAGGCCTTGTTTCCCCAACCGTACTATTATAATTTTCCCAGTCTACGGTGATCCAGTTGCTATGAGAGACAATGCCGTCCCGGAATTGAAAGGTTTCTACACGGCCTTCTCCTCCTACACCAAGACCTACCACAATCATTTCCTCTCCATTTCCATTGAGGTCGCCGGTGCTGGGGAAGCTTTCCCCGTTTATTTCATTATAAGCAGGCCAGTCTATCTCACCCCAGGCCAAATAAGAATAGTCGTCATCCAGTACCTGAAATAATCCAGCCGGCATTTCCGGATCAGAGCCGTCGGAACCCAAGCCAATTATTATTTCATCTTTATCATCATTATCAATATCACCGACTGCAGGACGAGTCTGCCCCATGAGCTGATTGTATTCAGGCCAGTCTATCTTCACCCAGTCTTTATGAACAACGCTTCCCCCCTGAAAATCAAAAATTTCTACCTGCCCGAGGCCGCCGTTTCCCAATCCCATAAAAATTTCATCAACCCCATCACCGTCTATATCTCCACATGCGGGATATCCCTCTCCATTGGTTTCGTTATATCCCGACCAGGTTATCCGGCCCCAGGCCAGATGGGAATAATCATGGTCCAAAATCTGAAATGATCCGCCGGGAATGGAAGGATCACGATCCGGCCCAAGGCCGATGATAATCTCATCTTTACTATCACCATCAATATCACCCAAAGCTACCCTGGCTTCTCCACTGGCCATTATATATTCGATCCAGTGGATATACAGCCAATCCTGATGCACAAAATTTTCATTAAAAATTTCCGCTGACGGTTGACGATTTTCCATATCCACGACCGTTTCAGTATCCGGTGCAGGCTCTGGTTTGATATCATCTGCAGTATCGGGCCCTTCCTGAGGGGGAGGTTCCACTACAGGTGTTTCAGGCAGAACCGGCTCTTCAGGCGGAACCGGCTCTTCAGGAGGAACCAGCGCACTGAAAAGGACTTCTGCAGAGTCAGCGCTTTCAACGTCTGAGCTGTTATACGCTCTCACGACAAAGTAGGTATTTACACCATCGGGAACCACAACTCCGCCTGTGCATATTTCCGGTGTGCAAGCTGAAGACAACACTTGAACAGCCGGATTTGCATAGTCATAGCTGCTTCCTGCCAAACGGCTGAAAACTCTATACCCTTCCACGGTTTCCGGGTTTGGATCCCAGCCTAAAGTGACGTTTGCAGCAAGAACATATTGGGCATGGGCGGCAAACAACAGCGCACAGATAAAAAGGGAAACAGACAACCTCGATTTTCTTCGAAGCATTTTGTTTAAGAATAAAATTAAATACTTCATAATAGACCTTCTTTTCTTAAAAACGACCTGACATAACATCGGACCATCAGCACTGGTTTTGTCTCCCGACATGCAGTGACCGCGGCAGGGATTATTTTTCCATGACAGCGTATACTCTCTGCAGATCCGGGATCGAACCCAAAATAGGCAGATTTAAATATCGTGCCATCTGGCGTTCCGATTTAAAAGACGAATCCTTGTATTCAAACACTCCGCATAAAATTAAAACGACCAAGAGGGAGCTAACCATTATTGCCAAAAGCGGCCAAAGCCTCTCGGTCTGCCATAATATTCGCTGCTCTTTTGTTTTGGCTTCTCCTGTCAGGCTCGGTTCCAGAAAGTTTTTGGCGTTGCTGCGTTTTACCCCTGCCATTGCACTTCGAATTAATCGCCCTGAATAAAAACCCACCATTGAGAGACCAATGCTCTGATCCGGACCCTTATAGGATATCTGAATCGTATCTTTACCAAGTTGGTCAAGAGACATATACTGTTTTGCCGAAGAAACAAGTGATCGAAACTGCGGATCAGTCCGATAATCACCGATACCCGAGTTCATCTGAAGGTATAGCGCTCTGAGGACAAATGTATTTTGGAAAAAACCCTCTGGACTCGAAATTATTTCCTCCATGGTATTATATTCAGTGGGAGATGACATCAAGGCAACAGGAAACCCGGATGATATTTTGATATTCTGACTGATAACGAACTGAGATGGGATAAATGCCGATATGATCAGATAGACAAGAGGAGGAAAAACAAAAAGCCAAACCCATGATCTGTATTTCAAAACACCATAATAATAACGCTTCATGTTAAAAAGCATGCCGACCTCCTTATATATTGACCAAAAGTAGATAAATCATGCCATCGGATTCTGCCATTGATTGGCGATAACACCGATAATATTAGCACCCGCTGCTTCCAGTGTTTTCGTAGCTCGTTTCACACCTTCCCGAGGTGTCTCATTGGCCAGTGCAACAAGAGCCACGCCATCAGCTTCCTTTGAAATAATAGCCGGGTCTATCATCCGACGATTTGGCGGAAACATGGGGGATGTATCAACAACAACAAATGAATAGTTCTCACGCGCTTTTTTTATCATGGAAACAGCCTGGGCATCAATCTCTCCAAAGGACACCTCACTGCCTTCTGATGCTTGAACCGCAGGCAAAATATCCAAATTTTCTAAACCGGAAGATTTCACAAGATCAAAAATGGAATCGCTGTTTTTCAGGGCATCGAATCCAAAAGTTAAATCCAGTCCAAAACTTTTATGCAGGGCCGGAGAATACCAGTTCAGGTCCATTGCCAGCACCCTTTTATTGTTTTGTCTGGCGGCATAAGCGGCAAGTCCTGCAACGACTGTTGTTTTACCTTCTCCGGAAGCAGCACTTGTTATCACCAGGCAGGCGGGATTTTTTTTCAGCAAAGAAGATGCAATCGCGGAATAGATTCGCTTGATCTCGGCGATTTCTCCATGTAATGCAATTTTTTTGTTCAATGAGTTTTCCATTTTCAGTTTCACCTCCTTATTTTTTTTACATTGACATCTACGATCAACCCGTTTCAATCAGTGATAAGCTGAAAAACAATAGAACTGGTTATAAAACCTTCAATCAGGTTTAAGGTCAAGGTTTATCAAGGGGTTCAGCAATAGGAATATATATAATATTTCGAGGACCGGATTCCTCGACCCAACAGACAGATTGAACTCGAGGGGAGATTTTGAAACCAGTTCTAACCATTTTCTTCTTTATCCGCTAATCGTCAATTTAAATACAATACCTTAAACCATATTTTATTGTCAATCTTTTCTCGTACTCATCCTT
>JAQYVL010000210.1 GCA_030145525.1 Desulfobacterales bacterium | reverse complement strand
GCCAATATTGAAAATCATTTGAAAAAAAGTAAACAATTTCTTATCAATACTTTTGATGAAGAAATGATCCAGAAATCAGGAGAAGAGATATGGTTAAAGGCAGAAAAATATGATTCCCATTCTATTGCCGGATTTATCGATAAAGGCCATATTGATTCCTTAGCTCAAAATGTCAGGGATTTCTGGTCAGATTTTCGCCAAAGCAGTATATTCTCGGAAATATCAAAAACACTGATCGAGTATTTTTTTCAAAAATACGGGGAGAAAATGATATGCCGCCTGCTCGAGGACTTAGGAATAACCAGTGAAATTATAATAAACGAGTTGGAAGAAACTGCCTTACCGATCATAGACAATGAAATCGTTCAAAATTATCTTGAAAAAAGAATAAAGGTCAGGTTTCAACGTTTCTACAACAACGGAAAATTAACTGAAAAATCGGATTGCGTTGTAAAAACAGCATCAGGCAATAATAAAGTTGAGAAAACTGAAAAAAACTCCGATATGGATACTGTTTACTTTTTCATTGAAAAATCGGACAAAGGTATCGATTCCAAAACCTTGAAAAACAAAACCGGCCTGGAAAGTAAAACGATACAGAATATAATCAAGAAATTGAAAAACCAAGGAAAAATAACAAACGCCAGCAGAGGTATTTATATCAAGGCCTGACGGAGGAAGACAGGGATAATTTACAAATTATAAAAAGGACTTATGAATTTATATATTCCGGGTGTATGTATTAATTTTTCAAAACGGCGCAAATTTGAAATATATTTAAAAATAACCATAAATTCAATCTGGTTTATATTAGTGCGTACTGGAAAATATCCTTGGAACAAAGAGTCAAGAAAATACTTCTCCCATGCCCTAAAAAACTATTTTTTTGACTCTTAGGGTATCCCCTTCTAAAAGTTACGTGCCCCATTGCCAATTCAATTTTATACAAATATCAGCTTAAACGCGATGATAATTATTTTCTATGTTTTAAGGAAATAAAATTATACTACAGTTTTATCTCATACATCCTTTGGAGACTCTACGGCCTATGAAAATTTATGGAAATTGAGGGTGCATACACATCTCAAGAGGACCTTATGGACCAATATTTTCCTGATACTTTCCCCCTTCCGTGCATATCCATCGCTGGTTGTTATATCGATAAAAGTTTAACAAAAGGATATGCACGAAATTACTTTTTATTTCCTTCTTTCCTTTTTTGGGCTATATCGGGATCATACGTTTCTCCATTTTTCCACATTCCGTATAATGTCACTAATATACTTCGTGCCACAGTTAATTTTGCCTTGTGGGCAGGAAGCCCCTGTTCAAGCGTTAACCTTAAAAACTGTCTCTTAAACTGATTATCCTTGGCGCACATTGCTGCTTCGACAGCTTTTTTTACGGCATCTTTTAATTGCCGGTTATACTCTCTTGTTAGTTTTTTTGAATACACTGTGCCTCCGGATGACCTCTCCGCAAGGCCGATACCGGCATACATCCACAGTTTCTTTTTATTTGAAAAGCGGTATGGTGTGAGATGCCATGATTCGCGGGGTCAACGGCATGGGAGAAAGGGTTCCCCTGCTTCCCAAATCCAGCAGCCGCCTGGTGGGGATCCACGGCTCACGGCTTACAACACATGTTCCAATGGTGTTTTCCGGCCCGGGTGTACGCGCCGGTCAGGAAATTAAAAGCAAAGCCAGACTGCATGATATTCTGCCTACTCTCTGTCATGTTCTGGGATGGGAAATTCCGGAAACATCTGACGGAGAAATTCGCAAAGAGATAATCGGGGTTTGATCAGTTTAAAACAAAATGATCGCCTTGCGGTCACCAAAAGACTTTTTACAACCCCGCAACACTTAATTTGTCTAGGCATTTTTTACGACAATTTACAGCATTTACTTTTTCGCTAAATTCTGATAGCTTATCAACATTCTTGATTGGAACTATCCTGACGATTAGAGTTGATGTCATAAACTATCACCATTAGGTGAAAAAAATTGATGCTGACACCTAAGCTCGAATATCCCATATTCACGTTTGATCAGCGGGAACTGCTTTCCGCCGGAACCATGCTGTCTCCGGAAACCGTGACCGAACTAATTGAGAAAAACAAAGTTATCGAGGAGTCTTACCCCCTGTTCACTTATGGCAGAGCAAAAAAGGATCTGTTCCATTTTATTGCGCAGCCTCCATATACCATTATCTTTGCCGATCAAAAGGTGAACGATTCTGTCTTGAAAAATATGGAAAAAGTAATACTGCCGCTGCCGATACTCGATGGGCTCTATCATTTTCGCCGTAAGGATTTTTATACCTATCGCCATATTCTCATGGTTTCCGCGCTATCCACCCTTCTTGCGGAACAACTGATATCTGATCAGCATGAACTGGCCCGGGAGATGATTGCCGGCTCAACACATGACATTGGAAAACTCTGTGTGCCGTTCGATATTTTAAAAAAAGAAAGCCCTTTGACCGCTGCGGAACGGGAAGCGCTGAAACACCACACTCTGGCAGGCTACGTTTTAGTCAGCTACTATTTTCAGGATGTCCGGCACTTTGCGGCAAGGGTGGCCCGGGATCATCATGAAAGAAAAGATGGGAGCGGATACCCTAGAGGTATAAAGCTGCATGATCCTATGATCGATATCATAACCGTGTGCGATATATATGATGCGCTCATTGCTCAGCGTCCCTACAGGCCCGAATCGTTTGAAAATCGAACCGCCCTGGAAGAGCTCACCTGGCAGGCCAACTCGGGAAAAATAAGCATCAAAGTGGTACAAGCCCTGATTGCTGTCAACCGCACCAAAAAGACCCCCTACAGTGAATGTAAAGTTTCAGATGAACGGCGTGGCCGTGTTCCGACCGAAAATGTTTATGGAATCACAGATTCGTAAAATGTGGGGCTATAAATTAAGGTGCTTTTGAATTGACATTGGAAAGTGCAGTTGGTAGGTTGTTTTTTCGCTTTATCTGACGCTGTTTTCAAATTTTTTATATATATGCGGGTATCTAATATCGCACACTGATTTGCTTCAAAAAGAAAATCAGGTGCAACAAGTTAAAAAGGGGGAAATTGGAGCATGAAAACGAGAAGTCTGTTGAAAATCGCCATTATCTTTATTGTCGCTGTCTGTGTTGCCGGAATCGGCGGACTGTATGCGGGCACAACGGTTCAGGATGTAATTAAAATGGAAAACAAGGCCTATGCCAAGCATAAAAAAAGTATTCTTGAGTTTTCCCATAAAAAGCATGTCGAGGAATATAAGGCCGGATGCGGCGAATGCCACCATGATGAAAACAACAAGCCCCTGGACAATTTGAAAGAAGGGGATGATGTTCAAAACTGCATTGAGTGTCACAGCAAGCCAAGTATGAAACCCAAAGGAAAAGGTGCCAAGAAGCTCACCAAAAAAGAGGCTCTGGAGTATCATGCAGAAGCAATCCATCAAAACTGCAAAGGGTGCCACAAGGACTTTAATAAGAAAAACAAGGCAGACAAGAAAAAATCTGCTCCAACCAAGTGCAAAGAGTGTCATCCCAAAAAGAAAAAATAACCGTTTGGCTGAGCTGTTTTAAAAGAGGGCGGATATCCTTGAATTTGGTTGTCCGCCCTTTTTTTCTTTATACAACTGCTGCCGGTTGAAAAAATTTATTTTCTTATGATTTGCGCACACCTGTCCGGATGTTATTTTGGCAGATACCGGAACCTACCTCTTTTTCTTCTTCAGATATAAAATGGCGTTTCTTACAAAAGAAGGCGCCCAGTCGGGCGTACCCAGAGCGTGAAGGTGAGTGTAGCCGGCAAGAACATTTTTATAACGTATTCCATCTCGTTTGTTTTGAAATCCGGTACCCCTGACGGTTGAAAATACCATGTCGCTGTCGGAGCCTCGCCATTCCAGTATTGTTGAATATCGAAACTCGTGTCCTTTGATTTCCGTTCCTTTTTCAAAAAACGGATTTTCACGGTCAACCCTGATGAGCGTGTATCCATGCCCCTGAGGCCTTTTGGAAAGCCCGAATACAATCGGAAAAATACCGGTCATTTTATAGGACTGCCCATCCATATCAAGCTTTTCCCCAAGATAAATCAAACCGCCGCATTCCGCATACACAGGCATTCCGTTATCTGCCAGAGATTTAATTCCCTCTCTGAACTTTACGTTTTTCGAAAGTTCGTCTGCGTGTGTTTCCGGAAACCCTCCCCCGATATAGAGTGCATCCATTGGCGGAAGGGATTCATCTGTGAGCGGACTTGCAAAGACCAGTTCGGCGCCAGCCGATTCAAGAGCATCAAGATTGTCCTGATAATAAAACTGAAATGCGGAATCACGTAATACACAAATTTGGGGGGCGGGGCCCCCTTTTTGGGTTTTCGAAACCCTTTTTTTTCCATCAAAAATTTCTGTGAGCGGTTCCTTTTCTAAATCGATCCGGCCGGTATATTCTTCTGCAATTTGTAAAAGTGTGTCCAAATCAATATTGTTTTTTACCATTTTCGATGCGGCGTCAACTGATCTGGCCGCCCACTCGTGTTCCGGAGTAGGCACCAGTCCCATGTGCCGCTCTGGAAAATCATGCGCCTTGAGTTTCGGAATCGCTCCGAGCACGGGTATACCACAGTGATGTTCCAGGCTCCTTCTAAGAATATTTTCATGCCTTGAACCTGCAACACGATTTAAAACAACCCCCTTCAGTTTCACATCCGGGTCAAACTGCATGCATCCTGTTATTACTGCCGCCATTGTCCGGGTCGTCTTTGTGCAGTCGACACACATCAAAACCGGCAGATCTAAAAGCTTTGCGATTTCCGCCGTGCTGGTGGTGCCTTCAACATCAATGCCGTCAAACAGCCCCCGGTTTCCTTCAACAACAGCGATATCATTTTGTATGGAATGCTTTAGGTAGGAGTTTTTAACAGAATTGCCGTCCGCTATGAAAATGTCCAGATTATAACAGGGGCGGCCGGCAGCCAGTGCCAGCCAGCCTGCATCAATATAGTCAGGACCTTTCTTGAAAGGAGCGACAGTTTTCCCGGTGTCCCGGAGGGCGGCGGTGATTCCTATGGAGAGGATGGATTTACCGGCTCCGCCGCGCAGGGCAGAGATAATGATTCCCGGAACAATCGTCTCTCCATGTCGCATAGTCCTCTTTCTCAAAATTAAAAATAGCTCGAGCGAACCACGCTCTTTTAGTCTTCGTGTTCAGCCGCAGCCTGTTTGCCTGTGCCGGGAAGACCGTACATTGAAGTGCTTCCGCTTGACCAGTATTCGAGAACGCCGTCTTGAACCATTTTATTTACGAACTTTTTAGCCAGCCTGGGCTTCATTTCAAGAATTTTAGCGATGTCGTTGAAATAAAACTTGGATTTTGTTTTCAATTTCTTTTTTAGACCTTCTACTACTAAATCCTGGGCTTCTGCTTGTTCCATAATAAGCTCCTTGCTTAAAAATGCGCAGGGAACACCAGTGTTGTGTGCTCCCTGCACAAAGTACATTCAAACTAAAATTTGAACTGAGATGTCTGGCGCCATGTATAATATGCCGGATCACGAAAATCATCAATCAGGTGATGGGTGAAATCAAGTTCACATACATCAAAAAATCTTTCCCATCCGATTCTTTCCGCCCATTCACCAAGGCGTTCATACTTGTTTGCGTTCTCTGCATAGGCTTCCACCATATTCTTTATAACCTCAGTGGTTTTCGGCCATCTTGGTGCCTCATTGGGAATAAACGCAACAACTACCTTGGAGAACTTGGGTGCGGTGATTCGGTTGGATACCTTACCACCGGCCATGATTACAATACCGTCACCTTCCCTGTCCGCCAGCGGCATGGAAGGACACATTGTATAACAGTTACCGCAGAACATACATCTTTCATTTTTAACGGCAACACTCTTTACCTCTGTACCCTTGAAATCAACCTTTGAAGGCTTGATGGCAGCAGTCGGACACGCTGCAATAGCCAGAGGGATTTCACACATCTTGTCAAGGTATTCATGATCCAAAAGCGGCGGTTTTCTGTGATATCCGAGAATCGCGATGTCAGAGCAGTGAACTGCACCACACATATTCAGACAGCAGGCCAGGGATACACGAAGGTGTGCCGGAAGACGCATATTCTGGAAATCGTCAAAAAGCACGTCCATGGTGGCCTTTACCGGACCGGATGCATCTGTTGCCGGAGTGTGGCAATGAATCCATCCCTGAGTATGAACGATATTTGTAATACCTGCTCCGGTTCCACCCACAGGAAATTTATAGCTGCCGCCTGCAAACTTGCGGCTTGCAAGGTCCTGTTTCAGCGGTGCAACCTTGTCTTCACTGTCCACCATAAACTCGATGTTGTTCCGGGTGGTGAAGCGAACCTTGCCGTCACAGTGTTTATCGGCAATATCGCAAATCTCTTCTATCATCGATGTGCTCATGAGACGTGCGCCACCGGCTCTGACGGTGTAGACCTTATCCCCGGATTCAGCTACATGAACAAGAATCCCAGGTTCAAGAATTTCATGATACAGCCATTTCCCCTTGTTCTTTTTAATAACTTCGGGGTAAAATTCATCATATTTTCTGGGTCCGATATCAGATATTCTGTCTTCCATCGGTTTGTCAGGATTATAACCTGAAGATACAAATGCCATTTTATTTACCCCCTTATCTCTTATGATCTTTTCTGAATTCGTCTATATCGCGCTCCCATCCACCTTCAACCTCATCCTCTTTCCAGAAGATATACGGATTGGATCGCGGCTCCTGAACATGCTGCGGCATTGCTTCGATTCCGACTGCTTCCAGCAGCCTCTGGAAGCCCTGACGCTTTATCAGTTCACCAAGACGCTCCCGATTTTTTCCTTCTTCCATCCACCAGTCCCAAATCGATTCAATAACATCCTTGATTGCCTGATATTCATCTTCCGGATTAACCTCAACAAAAGGAACAAGAAGAGAACCCATCTGAGCCCCGTCCAGGATCGGAGCTTTTGCACCAACCAGGATAGAACATCCTCTGTCATTACCAATTCTCAATGCGCGCGGCATAACGTTGATGCAGTGCATGCAGCGGGTGCATTCTTTGTTGTTGATTGAGAGCGTACCGTTCTCGTATTTCATACAGCCTGTGGGGCAAAGGCCGACAACCTCTTTCTGGATATCAAATGCACCCCAGTCACGACCGGCATGTGCACCGCCGTTGGATTTGATTTCTCCGCCTACATATGCTTTGACCGCTTCCGCATCGATCCGGATATCGTCTTTCCATGTTCCGATAAAGGACATGTCCGAACGGGCAATGGATGCTACGCAGCAGTTGGGACATCCGTCAAATTTGAATTTAAATTTGTATGGGAACGCCGGACGATGAAGCTCGTCCTGATATTCCACGGTAAGATCGTGGCAGATGGCCTGGGTATCATAACATGCATATTCGCATCGAGCCTGACCGATACAATCAGCCGGGGTACGAAGGTTAGAACCGGAACCGCCAAGATCCTGATTCATGTTATGACTCATCTCATAAAAAACTTCTTCAAGCTGCGGGGTTGTTGTGCCGATCAGAATGATGTCACCTGTTGAACCGTGCATGTTGGTAATACCGCTGCCTCGAAAATCCCACAGGTTGCAGAGCTGCCTCAGGTATTCGGTAGAATAGAACTTACCCGCGGGCTGTGCGACACGGATCGTATGGAAATGTGCAACACCCGGAAACATCTCCGGCTGATCACAATACCGTCCGATAACGCCACCGCCATAACCGAATACACCAACAATTCCTCCATGTTTCCAGTGTGTCTTTCCATGTTTGTAAGAAAGCTCCAAAATGCCCAAAAGATCTTCAACTACATCAACAGGGATTTGAAGATCCAGGCCTTTCTCGTTTTTTGCCCTTTTTTCGGCTTCCTGCTTGAGATCGGACACAAAACTCGGCCATGGTCCTGATTCAAGCTGATCCAATAAAGGGGTTTCATGTTTTGCCATTTCTAACCTCCATAAATAAGATTTTTTTCAACCTTGACTATAAAAACTTTTCTAACCATTTTTGTGGCTCGTTAAAGCAGTACTATAGCCCAACAATCTAAAATCATAACGAAAAGACGAGGCCTTCTTGGTATGATTTGAATTCAAATCTTAAGATTGTAGGTATAAAATCAAACATAAAGTTTGTCAACAAAAAAGGTGTATTTCCATAATCCTGAAGGATTTATCAGAAAAACACTTCTTCCGAACAGCTCTTTATATGGGATTTTTAAAGGAAGCTATATCTTAATACATTATGGTGCCGGCGCAAATATAATTCTTAACCCTGTCTTTCTGTTATTGCCAGCTTCAGGTCATGAATGTGTTTTTTCAGGTTTTCCCGAATTACCGGCAATTCCGGAGCATTGGGGTGAAAGGTGTTTGAGACATTCAATACCAGCTTCTCTAACTCCTTCTCCTGCATAGAAAAAAAATAATATTCAAAACACTCTGCAAGAGGAATTCCCATTGTTTCTGTCTGTGATTTTTTCTCCAGACCATGAAAAAAACCTTTTACAATTTCCGGAACGAAAAAATCATCAGACCATACGATTTCTCCTACGCCATCCAGTCTGTCGATCCGCATTCGAATTGAAAGATTCATAAAAAACACCAGTATGGCCTCCATTATGGAGCCCAGACCCTGATCTTCATTTTTTTGAATCAGCGAGACATAGTTTCTTGCGGCTATCAGCTTTAAATCGATAATCCCGTTTTCCAGTTTTAAAATAAAATCTCCGGCTGCATGATGCCATGGATAAATCTGCTCATATGTTTCCGGGTTGTAATAGGTGGTAAGAATTTCGGTTGCCTGCCGGTAAACGGTTTTTGCCTGCTCTTTGGTCAGATGCCAGGCACCTTTCAAGGGATCCCAGACAGCGATCTTTCTTTTTCGTGAAGAAGCTTCGGTTACATGGAATTCACTATAGCCCTCAAACCAGTCTCCCAAAAACATATCGATTCGGAACTCTTTGACAAACACATTTCCCAGACCATAAACCCTTGGCGTATAAGAAAAAGAAAACCTGCTCTTCAGCTTTTGTAATACCGCGTATTCTGTTTCTATATTCTTCCTTCCTGCATCCGATACTGCAACGTTTAAAACAAACGAAATCTTTTGGTGTCCAAAAACGACTTCTACTCTGGCCGGGTGATAAAACTCGCCGTGTTTTTCAAGATAAATATTTATCTTATCAAACTTCTCACAGGTAGCGGTTTGTTTTAATCGGATAGAAACAGCGTGCAGCAGGACCTCGCAGCGGTTCTTTTCAAGAAAGCTTCGAACCGCATGAAAATAATCACCCTGGCGGATAAAAAAGCCATTGCCCGTTTTCTGATTCTTCCGGTTCAGCGGCAGAGGATCGTTCCAGATCTCCATATTTTTTGAAACCGGATTTTTTTTATCTGACAAAAAAAATGAAAATTGGAAGCAGGGTGGGGTCATAATTACCTGTGCTCATCAACTTCCTTTATAATTTTCGGGTCTACCGGATATCCTAGTTCAACCGCACGGTCACAGTACTCGATTGCTTTCTCGTAGTTTTCCTGCTCCAGATAGCAGATAACGAGGTTATTGTGAACCACAGGAAAATCCGGCTCTATATCAAGAGCCTTTAGGTTGGCCTGAATACTCTCGTCCAAAAGACCTGACATTAAGTAGGCATTTGCAAGGGTTGTGTAGGCCTGAATAAATCGCGAGTTGTATGTTATCGCCTTTTTTAGAGCCCGTATCGCCTCATCGGTATTACCTTTCTGAAGTTCAACAAACCCTATGTTTCCCCAACCTTCGGCAAAGGCCGCCCTTGATTTAACCGCCTGTCTGTTATAGTTCAGACAGCCTTCCAGGTCTCCCCGCTGCAGACATATTCCCCCCAGCTGAACATAGGCTTCGGCAAGAGTTGGACTACAGCTCACCGCTTCGATAAGCTCTCTTTCCGCTTCATCGTATTTTTTCTGACCCAGAAGTGCTGCGGCAAGATTATAATGAGATGTTCCGCACTCGGGGTTTGCTGCTAAAGCCGCCCTCTGCCTTGCAATGAATTCTTCTGCATTTTTTGGTTTTTCCATGATGATTTCCTCTATCTGCAAACCATTTTACAACGTGTAAAATTCAACCGACACAAAACATTTCGGTTTACTTTGCTTTCAATACATAATAATTTGCATTTTACATTGGTAAAGCGTTGCTGGTTAGTATGATCGTCCTGTATTGTCAAGAAAAAACACTTTTTTAAAGGTGCTGATTCCAAATCGATCAAGATTATTTTTTTTCAAGAACCGTCATGGCAGACAATACAATTTTAACTCAAACACCCCCGTTTTCCACCGGGGTTTATAAGGAGGGAAGATGATTTCGGGATCTTTTACCGCACTGATAACCCCTTTTCGAAATAATACGGTTGACTATGATGGGCTGGACAAGCTTATGGATTTTCAGATCCAAAATGGCATCTCGGGAATTCTGGCCGTGGGAACAACCGGTGAAAGCCCGACACTTGCCTGGGATGAACACAACCGTGTTATTGAAAAAGTCGCTCAAAAAACAAAGGGAAAGTGTCTCTGTCTTGCGGGAACCGGAAGCAATTATACGGCTGAAGCCCTGGCTGCAACAGAACAGGCTGCAAATAAAGGTGTTGACGCTGTGTTACTGGTTGACCCCTATTATAACGGCCCAAGCTCTCTTGAAATACGCAGAGAATATGTTGAGCCGGTTGCAAGGGCTTTTCCAAAGCTGGATGTTATCCCCTACATTATTCCGGGCAGAACCGGGGCGCAGATGCTTCCCGAAGATCTTGCCATCCTTTTCAAGACCTGTAAAAATGTAAGAACCGTTAAGGAGGCAACTGGAAATATAGAGAATATGAGAAAAACCCGAAAATGCTGCGGCCCGGATTTCTCTATTCTTTCAGGTGATGACGGGCTGACTGTCAAGATGATGAGAGATCCGGAGATCAAAGCCGCCGGGGTCATATCGGTTATTTCAAACATTGCCCCCAAAGCCGTGGCTGAAATGGTCAACCGCCTTAATAACGGTGATTCAGACGGAGCGGAAGAGATCAACTCCGCACTCGAGCCCCTTTATAACCTTATAACCGTCAAAACCAAAGAAACAACCGCATACGGAGAGGTGGAGGTCAGGGCCAGAAACCCCCTTGCTATCAAAACACTGATGTCAATTCTGGGTCTGCCATCCGGAACATGCAGGCAGCCGCTTGGGAGGATGACCCAAAAAGGCTTTGATTATGTATTGGAGACAACCAGGAAGGTTCAGGAAAAAACCCCTGAAATATTGAGGCCTGCTGCAGAATTTTTTAATCTTGATTTCGAGGCCAGGCTGAATGCGGCCACCGGTTTAAAAGGATTGACCTATTCCACCTACTGAGAAAACGAAAGGGTCTTGCCGGGGGATTGTATACAAGCCGCTCCCGGGGTCGTGACACACCCGTGACGTCTTGTTTATTTTTCTTGTTTCTGTCTCCGGCCGGCTGCTTCCTGGTTGATTTTAAAATCTCCGATTTTATACAAAATCCATTTCAACCACCGAAACCCAAACTCAAGCAGGGCGACCTCATCCTGTTTTATTTCATTTATGGTTTCATCATCTGTTTGATACAGGCTTAGAAAAGAACTTTCAAAAACGAATGTTCTGAACTGATCAATATCATAACATGTTGTGAAAAACATTTTCTTTGTTTTTTCAGTTAGTTTTACATTTGCCGGGAAAGACCGTTTTCGCACGATGAGGTCGGTCCAGCCGGAATTAATCTCATCATGGATATCAACCCCCTGATCTTTTCGCCATTTGGCGACAGTCCATTCTGTATCTTCTTCAAATCCCAAACAATGGGGTTCATTTACAAAAAAATAAAACCCTTCTTCTTCAATATTTTCCTTATGACTGAGAGATGCCACACCAAGGGGATAATAACGGCACGTTGTGGGTCGGTCTTTATATACAAGACAACCATCATCCCTGACAAACGGACACGATGTTAACTCGTCATCCATGAGCTTCAGCGTTACTACGGGAAGATCTGTTTTTTCCAGGATCCTGGGAACTGTATAGATGGCCAGAAATTCACCGGAAGACAACCCCAGACAGTTTTTAAGTCTTACAATATCATAAGGAGTCAGAATAATATTTATGCCGCGGCAGCATTTGGTAAAACACGCAACGCCCTTATGACAATTGAATGTAAACTTGCTGTTTGTTGTAAATTTTACCGGCTCTATACCCGGCCCGTTTTCCGGAATTTCCATAACAATAATCCTTTACCGAAACAGTTTAAAATCAAACCTTATTATACAATACCTGTTCTGCAGTGGCAAAACAAAGGCCTTACTTATACAAATGGATTTCCTATGTCAAACACTTCATGATTTCAAAAAAAAAAGCAACTCTACAGATTAAATTCGATCCGGATACAACATATTTCTTGATTTAACAGATAAATACCTATATTTTATAACCACTTTCAAGGGGAAATCCGTATTGAAAAGCAAGACGGTTATTTTAATCACCGGCAGGAATGAATAAAATGCTATATTCTGAGTTTAAAAGAAAACGTTCTTTTGTCGGGCGACTTCCTTTTAATAAGGATCTCATATCATCCATAGAGGGTTTCTGCAAAGAAAAGGGTGTTGAGATGGCCGTTTTTTCTGTAATCGGTGCTGTTTCATCTGTAACCCTTGGATATTTTGACCAAAGACAGAAGGTCTATGTTTCTTTCAAAAAAGAGGTCCACCTGGAAATAGCATCCTGTTCCGGTAACATATCGAAAAAAGACGGCAACCCTTTTGTTCATGCTCATATCGTTCTGACAGATGACAAAGGTAACGCGATTGGCGGCCATCTGTTCTCGGAAACAATTGTTTTCGCAGGAGAGTTTTATATTCAAGAACTTTCCGGAAACGCTTTTGAAAGAGAATACGATCCGCAAACCGGTCTCATGCTATGGAATATTCGTGACACTTGACGATACCGATAATTTGATTTATTAACCATTCTATTTTGTATATGCTCATTAAACAGGGAGACTTTCTGTGAATATTACGATCAAAAAAGCGGAAGCATTAAAACCGCGTCCAAAAGATTCGGAACTCGGATTCGGAAACATATTTACCGATCATATGTTTAACATGGATTACGATCCTGAAAACGGCTGGCATAATCCAAGAATTGAACCATACCATGCCATCAACATGGATCCGTCTACAATGGTTCTTCATTACGGCCAGGCGATATTTGAAGGGCTCAAAGCGTTCAGAACAGAAAAGGACGGGATACAACTCTTCAGACCGAAGGACAATTTCTCCCGCATGAACCTGTCCGCCCGCACAATGTGTATTCCGGAATTTGACGAGAACCTTGCCCTTAACGGCTTGAAAGAGTTGGTTAAAATAGAAAAAGACTGGGTGCCTCAGGAGCTTGGTACCTCCCTGTATATCCGGCCAACCATTGTTGCCATGGACCCTTTTCTGGGTGTTCGGGCTTCTTATACATACCGTTTCTTTATTATCCTGTCGCCTGTTGGTGCCTACTATGCGGAAGGATTTAATCCTGTTAAGATATGGGTATCCAAAAACCATGTTCGAGCTGTAAGGGGGGGGGTTGGTTTTGTAAAAACCGCAGGCAATTATGCGGCAAGCCTTTATGCCGGTGAAGAAGCTAATAAAAAAGGATATACACAGGTTTTATGGCTCGACGGGGTTGAACAGAAATATGTTGAAGAAGTTGGATCGATGAACATCTTTTTTGTTATCGACAACAAATTGGTGACCCCTGAACTGAATGGAAGCATTCTCTCCGGAATCACAAGAGATTCTGTTATTTGTCTGGCAAAAAAACAAAACCTGGAAGTTACCGAGAGAAGAATAAGCATCGACGAAGTTTTTGAGGTTCATGCCTCCGGAAAATTGCAGGAGGTTTTCGGTTCTGGTACGGCTGCTGCCATTTCACCGGTCGGTTTAATAAAATACGGCGATCAAACGATTCAAATCGGTGAAAAAAAGGTTGGGCCTGTTGCAGAAAAATTTTTTAAAGACCTGACCGACATACAATATGGAAAAGTCGAAGCACCGGAAGGATGGATTCAAAAGGTAATTGATTGATGGTTCTGCAAAAAGTCCATTTGTTCGCTCCAAGATCATTTTGATATTTTTTTATAATGGACAATCACACAAACTAAAGTATTGTTTTTATAACAATTTTTATCGATTTAAAGCAAAATAATCGACTTGCGCTCACAAAAAGACTTTTTACAACGCTGCCATTGATTAACCATCAGAAATGTTGAGGGACCGGAAACACCTGTCCCTCAACTTTCTGGTTCATTATTCTCGTTTTTTGTCAATGTTTTAATAATTTTGGGTATATAAGAGTCTGCCATGCTTACATGAAAGCTGCATGCCCCCGCTCCCCGATGCCCCCCCCCTTCAAACTCTAAAAGCATAAGCCCGGCATTTACATTGCAGTTTCTGTTAAAAATGCTGTGCCCAACACTTACAATCACATTTTCCCTGTCAAAATCATCAAATCGAATTTTAACGCTCACAACAGCTTCCGGAAACAGGGAATACACGAGAAACCGGTTGCCGGTCGGTGCTTTTTTAAATGAGCGAAAATCGGTAATTGAAACCTGTTTTTGCAATTCGGTATTGTTGATTAAATGCTTTTTAAAATCAGCGTTTTGTTGAACAACAGCCTTGCCTCTCTTTTGGACTTCAGTATCGTTTAAAACCGTTAAAATATCATTTTTGCCCAACAACTCCACCAGCCTGTTCCAGTATAACTCGTCTTTGCTTTTATGGTTTGATATGGTCATGGATAATAATACATAGGGATATTTTTCAGGGTGAACAACCTCATCAAGAGAAAGATCCGCTGAATCAATTTTGTCTGTTTCCCGGATAAGTTCACGATAATCCCGTTTCAGTCGGTCCTGATAATACCGGTAAACAACTCCTGCTGCAGATGGTGCTGTCTCAAAAGCGCCTTCAAAGGGTTTGTCAATCCGGTTTGAAACATGGTGATCGAACCATTGCAAACACTTTTCATGATAAGGCAGGTTTGCAAGGATATCTTCCCGGTGTATATCCACCTGATTCTTCTGTATTTTATCGGGCTCCACCCACTTTACCGGTTTTTTAATATCAAGGGCCTCATACAAAATTACCGCGCAGACAACACCATCAAAATCAGGCCGTGTAACAATTCTCATTTTTTCACCAAAAGAGTTAAGGAGTGACCACTCTATCTATATGTTTAATTTAGGATTCTTCTACCTGACTCCGGCTATCTGGTTATAAAACACCATAACCTTTTTAACATAATTTTCCGTTTCCGTGTAGGGGGGTATTCTGCGGTATCTGTCAACCACACCCGGACCGGCATTATATGCCGCTAAAACCAGAGGCAGTTTTCCATCAAACCGTTTCATCAGTATTTTTAAATATTTTGTTCCACCCAGTATGTTTTCCCAAGGGTTAAAAGGATTATTTATTTTCAACATATTAAAATTATTCGGCATAATCTGCATCAACCCCATAGCCCCTTTCCTGGATAATGCCCACGGATCAAAATTGGACTCCGCCTTGATCATGGCTTTCACCAGAAAAAAATCAATGCCGTGTCTTTTTGATGCAAGCTGGATAAACCGGTCATATTTATCCGGTATTGTGGATTTTGAGACCTTTTTAGGATGTTCTTTTATATACAGTTGGTATCCGGATGATATCGGTATATTGGTAAAATGAAGTACACCATTGCTGTCAATATACTTATAAATATCAGCATGTAAAATCGAAATCCATGAAAATACTGCAATGGTTATATGTACGATGACCCTGAGGTTGAAAACCATATGTTACCCAACTGTTTTAATCTGATTTTGGACGATTCTGATTGATCAGGCTTTTCCCGTATTCCCCGACAGCATATTTCCCCCTAAAGTCCAGACGAGACAAATAGGGAACAATATCAAGGATAACTGTATCAATTATTTTGGTAATCAAACTATCTTTTCTGTTTTCATCTACCAACATTTTTTCTCGTTTCTGCTCAAAGACAACCTGGTCGCCCAACTGTTTCTTGATATTCGGTTATAGTCAATATCCTATTGATTTATATTAGCAAAGAATGTGCCACCCGTCTCCTGCTAATTTTTTAGAAATATCATGGAATCCGACCAACGGGTTGTTTTTTAGACAACGCTGCTTTATTTTTAACTCATCCATCTAACCATTTGGTTTTTTTAATAATTAAATTTTTATCGAATTCGGTTTTATTAACAATTGGTATCGGTAATATGATT
>JAQYVL010000209.1 GCA_030145525.1 Desulfobacterales bacterium | reverse complement strand
ACTTCCTGGAATCGCTCAGAGGCCAGGGTTTTGACCCGTACGGAAACCCTTGTTTTTGTACCGCTGGAATTAATAAAATAGCCGGCGGCTGTATTTAAGCCTTCTAAAAGACGTTTATTGGGAATAGCGTTGATTTTCAGAAACGCAGCCCCAACTTTATCTTCCCGAATATCTACAATTGATTTTGACGTTACAATCTCATCCATTTCCGAAAGAGACTGCTGAAGATTCTTTATTTTATCGATTGTTTCAGGATCGGGCATCTGGTCGTCCCAGGGAGATTCTTCTGGTTCAATGATAATTTCAACAGGAGAGAGAGCGGTAAAATTTTTTTCAATAAAATGATATGCCTTCACAATGGGATTGTCTTTGGGAAAATACAGGAGAGCATCGGTTTCAATTCCTATACGTGTGACGCCCACAGCTGCAATGATACCGATAACGCAGGAAACGATAAAGATCTGTTTTTTTGACGTCAATGCCAACCGGGAAATGGCAGTAAGCATACCGGCAAATTTTGCGTTGGCTGCTCTCCTTTTTTGTCCTTTATTCGGCTGGGGAAATATGAGGAGAAGAATCGGTAAAAAAGTTATAGCCAGTAAAAAGGCGGATGATACACCTAACGCAACGAATAAGCCGAGATCGTGAACCGGAACAATATTACTGACAGTGAGGGATGTAAATCCGACAGCCGTTGTCAGCGCGCTGAGAAAAAGAGGATAACTTACATGCCTGAAGGCTTTAATTACAGCTGCTTTTCGCAGATCTTCGGAGGTTGAAATGTTTTGGCTGAGATAAGTGTAATAATCATTGTAAAAATAGATCGCATAGGCAAGTGATATAACCATGACAAGGGGGAGTACGGTGATCGTAATCATATTCAGCGAACCATTTAGAATGCCCATCCAGCCGACAGTAATAAGCATTGCAAAACCCATCATCAAAGAAGGTGCTCCGATACCCGCCGAAGATCTGAAAATTATAAACAGCATCAAAAGACATAAAACAAAAAGGATGGGATAATGAGTCATAGCGTTTTGCTGCGCCAGACTGTCAACCTCGGCATTGACAGCAGGCGGACCCGCGATATAGAAACGGGTACTGCTGTCTTGTACATTCTCCGACACAATATCTTTGATGTTCTGCAGCAGGCTGATTCGATCCTTAAGCCCCTGTTCGGATAAAAGGATGATTATCCCTGATACTTTTCCGTCAGGGGAGATGAGAATATGCCGGGCAAATGAAGATGTCGTAATGATTTGTTTAAAGAGTTCAACATAATCCCAAGGATTATCAAAGAGTTCCGTCACCGAAAATACGCGGCGTATACCGGGTTCTTTTTTAAGTTCTTTACTTAGCCGGTCGGTTAGCAGGAGATGCTTTTGGGTCAGTCCGTCAGGAAGCGGAAAGGCAATGAGGATATATTCTTCGGTGCCGAAATCTTTCAGAAAAGCCTTGTATTGCACAAGGGCTGGAGTTTTTTCCGGGAACCATACTTCCATTCGATTATCCATGCGCACCTGTGACGCGTGGTAGCCGAATAAAAGTGAAATGATCGCAAGAATGAATAAAATCTTTTTTGGGTAGCGGGTGATTATCGAAATATAGCTATTCATTATTGGAGCATGTGTTGAGTGTCAGGTACCGTAGCCAGATCACATACCAGCAACTTCATTTCAATTTGATTATAATAGGGACGATCAGCGATCATGACATTATCTAGAATTTGAATATCAATGTTCAATTGTTCAGCAATCAGCCTGTATTTTTTAGCCTGTTCCAATGGTGCCACTGTAGTAAGATAATTGCAATGATGCATCTGGGCCATGGCAAGCAGATATAAGCTGATTGTTCCTACTTTACCGCCTCTGAATTCGGGTAAAACCGCAATCCTGCCAATTTCCCCAAGTATTTTACCTTCCGAATCGAATCCGTGTAATACTTCTTCTAGAAGTAAGTTTTCCGTTTCCAATGGCAATCGATCAGAAGAATCGACCGTACGAAGTACCAGTCGCCCTCCGCCAATAACCCTGTTTTTATTTCTTACGATAAGGAGATGCCCTTTTCGGTCATGCTCATCTTCCGCACCTGAAAATACTTTTAATCCCCAGACCTCTTTGTAGCACTTTTCTCTGATTATGTAATATTGTTGAAGCAGGGCAGGGTCTTTCGTAAATTCATAGGTTAATTCCTTGTCCATGTATTCCTCTTTTGTCCCTGCCCAAAAGTGATTGTCGACATGTCTCAGTCGCTTAAGGTGTGTAGTTTACGGTTACCCTATATCGCTCAAGCGGGTTATTGTAAAAAACTTAATCCATTAATATCATACATAAAATTATAGGATTCGATGAGATCCCTTTCCGATTCCAAACAATCATTGTTTCCGCTTAATTTGTTTCGTATATTTTCCGTAATGAATTGAACCGACACTTCATCGGCAAATAGCATCCCTTTTTCAGAAAGCCGAATGCTGCCGTTTCTCATTTCCAGCAGGCCCAGTCCTTCTAAATTTTTTAACAGAGGGTTGTATTTTTTTATTGAGTCTTTACTAAACCGCTTTTCAATTTCGCTAATACTAATATCTCCGGATTTAATTCCCAGCACCATTGCCCTTGCCAGCCTTTCTTCTTTTGTTAGTCTAATCCCTCTCCAGATAGGCAATTTGCCGTCCTTTAGCATTTCGCAATACTTTTTTATGTTAGGATAAGTATAAAATTGAAAATGATTTAAATATGTAAAAGCACCGCTTCCGAATGAAAGTAACTGAATCTCTTCCGTACGCCTGGCTTCGCTCTTCTGATGATTATAATGAAAGTCATCTCTTGGCTTTACAAACCAGTCCGTTAGTTGCCTATGGTCATAACCCTTATCCTTTGCCTTCTCTATTGTCATAATTCTAAAAAGGTGATTCATATATTCATTTGGAAATCTGGCAGGATACTTTTGAAACAATCTGTAAATTGAAGAAGATTTTCTGATTGCCGTAAAGTATGTCGTGATCGATTCAGGCTTTAAGTCAAATGCGGTATTGAGGGTTTCTTCCCATATCTCGGGCGTTAAGTCCGGCAAAGGGTAAAGAAGGTCAATGTTGATATTGTGAAATCCGATCTCTCTTGCCATCTCGAATGTTTCTATTCCTTCTTCTGCGGTATGCCTTCTGTTTGTTATTTTAAGGAGATTGTCATTAAAGCTCTGAATACCGATGTTTAACCGATTAACCTTGCTGGAAAAATAACTTTCAAGCAGTGAACGGCCGTTATATTTCATGATTTCGGGATGAATCTCTACGGTTATTTCAGTTTTTTCAGAAATATTAAATTGCTGCTTGATTGTATTGATCAAATCTTCAAACTGGGTTTTTGATAAGGCTGTCGGACTTCCTCCGCCAAAAAATATGGATTTTATTTTAATACTGCCCAGTTGATCCGTAATTCTTTTTTTTGTGATCTTAATTTCTTTTTTTATTGCATCCAGATAGTTGGTAATTTTTTCATTCGTTGGTTTTTCTATTTGATAAAAATAGCAAAAAGTGCACTTTCCGCTGCAGAATGGTATATGCACGTATAGTGTAAAATCCTTACATCTGTTTTGAAAATCAGAGTATATTTGCTGCTCGGTAATTCTGCTCATTGCCTTCAGGGGCGGGTACATGACTGTAGTGTGATAGTTCAGTGAGTCTCTCCTGATTCCGGCCTGCCAGATTTTCTCTATATGGCTCTCTTTAATAAGCCTCATTGACTTGTCGATCAGGTCTGCCTTTTTGATTTGACTTCCGTTTCCCATTTCAAAATGATTCCTTCGGTGTGATATAGAGGGATTTGAGCCCTTCAAATGAAATAACAGGAATTCGCTTTTCGAGTATCTTTTTTTATATTCAAGAAACAATAGTATGTCAAGGATGTTGATTTTTCTGATGTTTCCCCGGCAAATCAACCTGATACAAATCAGCCTAATGGCTTGACGGACACCTGCTGCTTGAATTAATATGAACCAATGTCAAAAAATACAAAAATACAAAAATCTAAACTTCGTTTTGCCGGATCTTCAGATATTATAAACCGGGACAGGTCGAGTACGCTCATGGATGAGTTTACTCAAAAACGGGTTACATCCGTGGTTGCCGGCGCTGGATATGGAAAATCCACATTTGTTTTCCAGGCGGTCCAATATGCAGGTTTTAAAACTATCTGGTATCGCCTTGATCAGTACGATCGCGATATTGTAACTTTTTTAAGCTATATGATTTCAGGACTGAGAAACCATTATCCTGAAATTGCCCAGGAAACTTTAGATAGAATTGATACAGCTCCTGTTTCAGCCAGTGAAATAGAAGCGGTTTTTTTCCTTTTTCTAAATGACATTGAAAGTACACTAAATGAAAAAATCATATTTGTACTTGATGATTACCACCTGGTACAAGATTCCGACGAGATCGATGAATTTATTAATTTATTCCTTGAAAATTTACCTTCATCCGTGCACCTGGCCATAACGACCAGAGTAGAACCCAGGCTGCGTTTTTCTTTGCTGAAAGCCAGGCGGGATATCCTGGAAATTCGAGAAGCGGATCTTTTGTTTTCCAATGAGGAGATCGAACAACTTTTTTCAAAACTGTTTGATCTTGCGCTGCAAAAAGAAAGCATTCAGGCACTTCATCAAAAAACCAACGGCTGGGTATCGGCCCTGTTCCTTTTTTATCATGGTTTAAGAAATAAAAATCCACATGATATTGAAACGCTTCTGCAAAACCTGAAAGGGTCACATGGAATTATTTCAAATTATCTGGAAGAAAATATTTATGAAAGCCTGCCGGGTGAGATAAAGGAGTTCCTGCTGAAAACGTCACTTTTTTCCTCAGTTAATATATCTGTCTGCAATAAAGTCCTTCAGATCGATAATTCCAGGGAGATATTGAGTGATCTCGAGAAAAGGCATTTATTTACATTCTCAACAGATGATGAACAGCAGGCATATTATTATCATGATCTTTTTCGGGAGTTTCTGCGGGCAAAGCTTTATCAGGAATACAGCCGAAAGGAACTTGTAGGCCTTCATTTAAATATTGCATCCATATTGGAAAAAATGGGTGAAGAGGAAGAAGCATTAAGATTCTATCTTTCAGGGGAACAATATGAACCGGCATGTAGATTACTGAAAACAATTGGCTATAGATTTACCGGTGGAAGCCGGAATCAACAGTTAAAATTCTATTTGGATGAAATGCCGAAAAGCTACGCGAATTCCGAACCATGGCTGCAATATTTTAAAAGTACTCTTTTTTTGCATTCCCATGGAGAGATGGAAAAAGGTGCTCAATATTGTAAAAAAGCTTTAAAAATGTTTCGCAAACAAAACATAAAAGAAGGCATTGATTTATGTTTGCTTGAGCTCGGAGATTATTACCTTGATACAATGAAATTTCATAAGGCTGAAACTGTTTTAAAAGAGTTGACTGAGCAGGGTGAAACAGATCCCTATGTTCGTGTACGTGCGGTGGCGCAACTTGTCATGTCTTCCGCCATACTTGGGAAAATGAATCTTGCCGATCAATATTTTAATACCGGCATAACCTTATCCGCAGAAGTTCAGGATTCGGATTCGCGGGTCAGCGTACGCATGTGGCTGCATTTCTTTCTGGGGCTTCGATACATATTGTCCGGTGATTTTAAAATGGCTTTAGGAATTGGTGAACAGGGTAAAAAAACACTGATAAAGCATAAACAATACGTTCAAACCGCATGGTTTCACTCTTTAATTACGGATGCCTATTTCAACCTCTTTGAATTTTCAAAAGGGGTGAAAAGTGCGGAAGAGGGTTTAAGCCTGTTAAAAAAGAAGGGGCTGGAGTTAGAAGTCTTTCCCGTGCTTCTGCTTGGCTTTTCGAGAAACCTCTTTGGCCTTGGGAAAGTTCCCGATGCGATTGAAAATGCGAAAGAAAGTTTGAGATTAACGAAAGAAACAGGCCATACCGGACACCAGGCGGGTGTTCTCATGTTTCTTTATAGTGTCTATACAATATTAGGAGATCGAGATGCATCAGAACAATTCCTTGGGGAATATGCTTCATTCCTATCAGAATGTTCAGGGACAATACTTGAAGGAGTATATGGCTTAAATTCTGCTACTGAACTCGTGAAAAAAAACAAATTCTCAGAGGCGTGTTCTTTATTAAAAGAAACTGAAAAAAAAGTGGTGCCCTGGAAGAATCTGGCCTGCAACCTTAAATTTTCTTTTACCCATTTGTACTGGATACAAAATAAAAAAGAACAGGCAATACAAAAGTGCCTGGAAGCTTTAAAAATTATGAAAGAAAACGCATATGAACCCTGGATTGTTTTATCTTTCCCATGGATTATACCCCTGCTTCTTGAGATTATGGCAAGGGGCGAAATGCAGGACTATCTAATGGAGATTTTCAAAAAGGTTGGCCTTTTTGCCAGGGATGAGCTGATTAAAAACAAAAAAGCTAAAAATGTAAAAATTAGAAAAGCGGCTGACCAACTCCTGAGCGCGATTCCGAAACCACCTTCGCCTGGTCTGAAGGTAAACTGTTTTGGAAAATTTATGCTGTTTCGAGGAGGAGAAGAAGTTATTGCAAAGGAATGGCGCTATAAAAAAGCAAAAATGCTTTTTAAATATCTTCTTTCTACAAGAGATAGCGGTTTTCAGCCAAAAGAAGTTTTAATGGAGCTGTTATGGCCGGAAGAGGAAGTTGGCAAAGCCTCAAACAGGCTGCGTGTTGTGATGACCTCATTGAGAAAGACTTTAGAACCCGAATTGGAAAGAGGAATGGCATCGGCATATATATTGAGGCAGGGGGATTCTTACAGACTGGATCTTGGTGTAAACGGTTTGGCTGACATTGATGAATTCAGCAAAGAGTTGGAACTGGCTGATAAGAATAACAAAAAGCCGGAAATGGCTATCCGGCATTTTATCAAAGCCGAGTCGCTCTATACCGGTGAATTTCTGAAAGAAGATTTATATGAAGAATGGTGTGCTGAAGAGCGGAATCATTTCCGGGATAAATATTTAAACCTGCTGACCCGAATTATTTCTTTTTATAAAGATAAAAATAATTATGAAAAGTGTATCGAATCTGCGAATAAATACTTAAAATATGACAAGTATGCAGAGAATATTTATCAGGTGCTGATGAAGTGCTACGCGTCCATGGAGAATATCGCTATGGTGTTAAATACATACGAAAAATGTCGAATAAATATTGTGGATGATCTTTGCTTCCCATTGAAAAAAGAAACAGAAAGCCTGTATGAGGCTTTAATATCAACTTAGCATAGCGTCTATCACAGCCGCCTCAAAAAAAGCTGCCCACCTCTTATTTTAGAGGCGGATCAGCCGAGTTGGCTAATCCCTTGATTTTATTGGAGGCGGCATCCGGATTTGAACCGGAGAATGTCGGTTTTGCAGACATATCGAAGTAGCTTAAAATTCAAATGGTTATAATGATTGTAATGTGTTAGGGTGCTGAATCTTGACGGATTGTAACGAATCATGTTGGGATTTTGCACCCTATATACACCCAATTTGGCAAATTCCGTTGAGTATTATTTTACAGATTTCAAAGATCAATCACAACCAAAAAAGTTCAAATTTTGTCTGAGCTATAAAAATTAAATCTAAACCTGTTTTCGGAATAATTTATTACCCTCGAAAAAAATTATCCTTCAATTTTTCTTCGTTGAACATGAACTGATGGGATATCACAGGACGAGATTTTTTAAATGCGTTTAGATA
>JAQYVL010000208.1 GCA_030145525.1 Desulfobacterales bacterium | reverse complement strand
TCATATTCCCGATACCTTTTCAGTGCGGAAGATTCTTCTATTTTTTCAATTCTCTCCTTATCTACCCGTATGATTTTGTTTTCCTGGAGGCCGTCCTTGATTCCATCAAAAAGCCTGAAGTTTAAAAATATTTTTTTTGATTTTTGGTTCATAATAAGCCCCCGAAGATTCCGATTTGAAGAAGTTTTACCGAAAAGCAACAAGCGTTAAATCATTTCCAATTATATGACCCGTTGAATTCATCTCATCTTTTTGGGAGTAAATCAAGAATTGTAATTTCCCCCGGAATGAAAAAGCTATAAGAAACTTTCTTAAAAAAATAAAATTCTACAATTTAAAAAATGGTATTATATGCCGAACAAAAAAGCAGTAAGATTTTCCCCGGCTTCAATAGGCGTCAGCCCTTTTCTTAATTCTGTTGTACTTTATGCTGCCGTCTGGTATATGAGCCACAGTCTCTTCAATCAGCTTCTCATAATGCTGTATTTGGAACAAGGATCAGATATGAGGGAAAGGGAACATTGGAAAAACAGGTCCATTTTTATAATGGCCGCCATCGGTTCTGCTATCGGTCTCGGCAATATGTGGCGATTCCCTTACATCGCTGCGCAGAATGGCGGCGGTGCCTTTCTTGTCCCTTATTTTGTTGCACTTATAACAGCCGGTATACCGCTCATGATTATTGAGTACGGGCTTGGAATCAGAACCCAGGGATCTGCAAACATTGCTCTGGGAGCTATAAAAAAACCGCTTCGGTTTATCGGATGGTTTGCCATCCTGAGTGCATTTACCATCAACATTTACTACTGTATGGTTTTAGGATGGACCTGGAACTTTCTTTTTGATATGGGAGATCTTCATCAATGGGCTGCAACGGCAGCATCCAGTAAAAAGCACTTTTTTAATGACATTCTCCACATCTCCGGAGGCCCCTGGGAATTCAGGAAGATTCACTGGCAATTGTTCAGCGGTCTCTTTATCACCTGGCTGGTTATCTGGGCTATCATCAAAAGCGGTCTTTCCGGCATCGGCAAAATTCTGCTGTTTACTGTGCCATTTCCCGTTATCCTGGTTTTGATCCTTCTGGTAAGGGGACTGACGCTTGATGGCGCATCCACCGGTTTGAACTACTATCTGTCACCGAACTGGCCGCAGCTGAGTAATTCCAAAGTCTGGCTTGCTGCTTATGGTCAAGTCTTCTTTTCACTTTCAGTCGGTTTCGGTACAATGATCACCTACTCATCATTTATGCCGAGAGACACCGAACTCCCGAATTCCGCGGCGATCACATCTTTTTCAAACTGCTGTTTCAGCTTTTTGGCCGGTCTTGCGATATTCAGTGTACTTGGATATTTTGCTGTGGCCTCAAATACTACCATGCAGGAAATAACTCAGGGAGGCCCCGGTCTTGCTTTTGTGGTTTACCCTGCAGCACTCGCAAAGCTTCCGATATGGATAAAATTTTTCGGACTTCTGTTTTTTATTACGCTGCTGCTTTTAGGTATTGATTCCGCTTTCAGTCTGCTTGAAACCGTAAGCGCGGCATTGAGCGACAAATTTGACTTCACCCGGGCAAAATCTTCAACAATCGTAGCTGTTATCAGTTTTATCATGGGGCTGCCGTTCGCCACAAGTGCGGGCCTGTATTGGCTTGATATTATCGATCATTTTGTAATGTCTTACGCTATAACGTTTGTGGCGATCATTCAGTGCATTGCGGTGGGATGGATACTGGGAGCAAAAACATTTACGACAGAGGTAAATAAAAACGCTGAAATCAAAATTGGGCCGATTTTCACATTCATGATCAAATTTTTAACACCGGGGATACTAACCTATACGATGATCACTTCACTTATTGAAGAAATCAAAACACCATATGAAGGATATCCTTTAAACTCGATACTTGCTATAGGAATTGGCACGCTGTCTTTAATTGCACTGTTTTCGTTGATACTTTCGTGCGTAAATACCAAAAACGATGAAGAACGTGAAGCAGAAGTAAATAAAATTCTTATGGAGGCCGGATAATGGAAACAAAAGCCATCGTGATGGGGCTTGTCGGTTTTTTACTCCTTTATGGCGGCCTGGCTTTTTGCATTGGAGTTGCATGGTACCACAGCAAAAACCGCGATATGAATAATGATGAGGCGAAAAGATGAAACAGGTTGGCCTGGTCGTAAAGCCGGATGCCATGGCGGAGAAAAAAGCGGATGAACTCCAGAATTGGCTCGCGGAAAGAAAAATCAAGGTTGTACGAAAAAAATATTCCAAACCCTCGTTAAACCTTTCGGATAAAAAAATCGAGGCTGCGCCGGCGGATCTGTATTGTGTTTTTGTGTTGGGAGGTGACGGAACCTTTCTCAGTGCTGCACGCTGGATAAGAGACAGAGATATCCCAATCCTGGGGGTAAAGTTTGGCGACGTAGGATTCCTTGCGGAAACCGCTGAAGAAAGTCTATTTGAAGTTGCTGAAGCCGTATTAAAAAACAGTTTTGAAACACGGATTCGATCCAGGCTTCTGGTAAGGGTTCTTCGGGACGATAGAGAGATTGCCTATGAGACTGTTCTCAATGATATTGTAATCAACAAAGGAGCGCTTGCAAGGCTTGCACATATAGACACATATATAAATGGCCATTACTTGACAACCTATAAATGTGATGGTCTGATCGTCGCCACTCCGACAGGTTCTACAGCTTACTCTCTTGCAGCCGGCGGTCCTATTCTCCATCCAGCTGTGTCCGGAATGATTATGACTCCGATCTGCCCCTTTACGCTGACCAACCGCCCTCTTATTGTTCCGGATTCGGTGAAAATCGAGATACGGCTGGCAAAAATGTCCTCCGACATCATGCTGACCTTCGATGGTCAAAAAGGGCTCGAAATCGATGAACGGGATACCATTATTGTTGAAAAGAGTGCGCATCCCATCAAGATTATTGTCATGTCCGGAAGGCATTATTTCGATGTATTGAAAGCAAAGTTGAAATGGAGCGGAAGCAGATAACCTGGAAAGCACTACCCTTCGAATTATCAAAACAGATTTTTCCTGTCTGAAAAATTCAGGAGCATTTCTATGAAAAGCTTGTATAACGAGAATGATGCAAAACAGTTCATCAGTAAATATTCCTCGATTCCAGAGGAAATGGCCCTCCGTGTTTATACATCCCGATTGATCGGCCGGGATTCAAATCTGGTTCTTCATAGCGGAGGAAATACTTCGGTAAAGCTGAGAATGAAAAACATTTTCGGCGACATCCAGGATGTAATATTTGTAAAGGGAAGCGGCCGGGACCTGTCATCTATTGAGCCGGAAGGCTTCGCAGGCCTTAACCTTGAATTGATTCAAAGGCTAAGGAAGCTTGAAAACATGGCGGATGAAGAAATGGAAAATCAACTGCTGATTAACAAACAAGATGCAAAAGATCCCGACCCTTCTGTTGAAGCTCTTCTTCATGCGTTCCTTCCGCATAAATATATTGATCATGCTCATGCGGACAGCATTCTTGTCCTGACAGGCCAGAACAGGGCACATGATCTTTTGAAAGATGTTCTGGGCCCAAAAATCGCTGTCCTTCCTTATGTCATGTCAGGCTTCCCGCTGGCAAAAGATGTTGCTGCGCTATATGAAGCAAACCCGGATGTAGAAGCTGTCATCATCATGAATCATGGAATTTTTACTTTTGGCGAAAATGCCAAAACTTCCTATGAACTGATGATCGATTATGTTCATAAAGCAGAATCCTATATCAGATCAAAGATGCCGGCCGAAATCTCGTCAAAAGAACCCGAAGACCGGGGCGCTGCCGTCGAAAAAATAAATACTGATGCCTCAAGAATTGCTCAAATTATCCGCGGTGTATGCGCCTGCCGCAATTCTGAAGGCCGTCTGCGCAGGTTCTACACAGAAATAAGACAGTCCTCTGATATCGTATCCCTTTCGTTATCTGAAAAAGCCGCCGGGATATGCCGATCCGGTGCAATTACACCGGATCATGTCATTCATACGAAAAACCATGCGCTTTATCTTGAGTCTCTTCCTGAAGGTGAAGACGAGTTGAGGCAAGCCATTTCCGGGGCGGTCGATCTGTATAAAAAAGAATATAATAAATATTTTCAAAACCATGTGCAAAAAAGGAATACAGCCGCAGCCATGGATCCCTGCCCGAGAATCTGTCTTGTCAGGGGAATCGGATTGATAGCCCTTGGATTCACAAGGAAATCAGCAAGGATCGCAGCTGATATAGCAGAACATACCTTTCGCGTCAAAATTCAGGCAGACGCCGTTGGCGGCTATATCCCCATTTCTGAATCGCATATTTTTGATATGGAATACTGGGACCTTCAGCAAAAAAAACTGCATGTCGCCCGGACTCCGAAACTGGCAGGACAGATTGCTCTTGTAACAGGAGGAGGCGGTGCAATCGGTTTTGGTATAGCAGATCGTTTGCTGGCAAAAGGAGCAATGGTTGTTATATCCGATATCGATACTTCCGGCCTGAAAAAGGTTAAAAGCATCCTTTCAGAAAGGCATGACAAAAGCCGGGTTGAGAGCATTGTTTGCGATGTCACTAAATTCGAATCCGTTGAAAATACTTTTGCTGAAATCGGAAAAAGAGCGGGAGGCGTTGATATCGTGATCCCAAATGCAGGAGTCGCGCATGTAGCGAAAATAGAAGATCTGGAAGCAGACCACTTCAACAAAGTCATAGCGGTTAACCTTATGGGGACGTTCAATGTAATCAAAGCCTCCATCCCAATTTTTAAACGGCAGGGAACCGGGGGCAATATCGTTTTAATCAGTTCAAAAAATGTATTTGATCCGGGGGCTGCCTTTGGAGCATACAGCGCTACCAAGGCTGCTGCGCACCAGATTTCAAAAATTGCCGCCCTGGAACTTGCTGAGATAGGAGTTCGAGTCAATATGGTAAATCCGGATGCGGTTTTTGAGAATCAGAATATATCCTCTAAATTATGGGATCTTATCGGACCGGACAGGATGAAATCACGGGGGCTGGATCCTGAAGGTTTGAAGGAATACTATCGCCAGAGAAACCTGTTGAAGATATCCGTACTGGCAGAGCATGTGGGAAATGCAGTTGTCTTCTTTGCTGCTGATGAGACGCCAACTACCGGAGCCACAATCCCGGTAGACGGCGGAGTACCGGCAGCATTCCCCAGGTGATCTTAATGCATAAATTCAATAAAATGATTCACAACCGCCCTTTGAATGTGGATTTTTTAAAAAACTTTATACCATGGTGAAATGATGCGCCTGCAGCACATAGCCCTTGTATGCAGTTCGGAAAATGAGTGTGACCGTTTCTATCAGGAGGTTTTGGGGCTTGAAAAAATGGAATCGAAAAAACTTCCATCTGAACTGTCAAATCAGATTTTCAAAATCGATAAGGAATGTCAAATTTTAAACTATGGCAGCCATGAGATCAAATTCGAGATATTTATAGCTGCAAAAGGCTGCTCTGAATACAAAACCATGGAACATATCTGCATTGAGGTTTATGATCGCAATTTGTTTATTCAAAAATGCAGTAAAATGAATGTGGAAGTACTCCAAATTCCCAGGGGCGAATCCATACTGGTATTTATTAAGGATTATGACGAAAATTTGTTTGAAATAAAAGAAATAAATTAGAAAGGAGAATTTGAAATGGCTGATATTGATGGTGTAAAAGAGGCAAAAAGTTTTTATACGGATACTCCCCAGAAAACAGAGGGTTTTTTTCTCAAAGGATCAAATTCTCTGGACTGGGGAATGAAAAATCGGCTCGCAAGAATCTTTAACCCCAAGTCCGGACGAACGGTTATGCTGGCAGTAGATCATGGCTATTTCCAGGGCCCGACTACTGGCCTGGAGAGGATTGACATCAATATACTTCCCCTTGTTCAATATGCGGACACTCTGATGCTTACACGGGGAATCCTCAGAAGTATTGTTCCCCCTTCTGAAACAAAACCGATCGTTCTTCGGGCCACCGGCGGAACCAGTATCCTTAAAGAGCTTTCCAATGAAGAGATAGCCGTAAATATCGAGGACTCAATCAGACTGAATGTGTGCGCCATGGCTGTTCAGGTATTCATCGGCGGTGAATATGAAAAACAGTCTATCATCAATATGACGCAGCTGATAGATATGGGTACCCGCTATGGAATTCCTACCCTGGCGGTTACGGCGGTTGGAACGGATATGGCCCGTGATGCACGTTATTTCCGGCTTGCTACCAGAATCTGCGCAGAACTCGGGGCTCATTACATCAAAACATATTATGTAGAAAAAGATTTTGAAACCGTAGCGTCGTGCTGTCCTGTGCCGATTGTAATTGCCGGGGGCAAAAAAATTCCTGAAATGGAGGCATTAACCATGGCATATAACGCTGTCCAGCAAGGGGCCAGCGGTGTGGATATGGGCCGAAATATTTTTCAGGCGGAATGCCCTGAAGCGATGATACAGGCTGTCGGCGCAGTAGTTCATGAGAACGAAAAGCCTGAAAAAGCATTTGACATGTATAACACAATTAAAAATGAACAGAGTAAATCCTGATAACTTCGTAAAAAGCCGGGTAACGGCGCTCGCGCCGCTATTCATGTAAATAACTAATAATTCCTGCTTTGCAGCTGCAATTGACTCAGGTTTATAGTCATCTGAATTTCTGAAACTTCCTGTCATGTAGCAAAAATTATTAACGAGTCGGCTTGAATGCATGTGGTTTGGAAGTTTTGGGATATTAAATAACGTATGTTGAATTATTTCACAAGTCTTAAAATGTAATCTTTTCTGGATGATAGGGTGGTTAATGGACGTGTTTATTTACAGGGCTTACGACCTATATAATAAAGTTGGGTAGGTGAAAAAAGGTCGAAGGGGATCGCACCCAAAATACCAGTCAAACGAGATAGAGGCCGGCAATTGCCTGAAAGTGAGCATCCTTAGTAAAAAGCTTTAGGCCATTCTGAAACGCCACGGCTGCAATCCAAATGTCATTTGTAGGAACGGGCTTTCCAGTTTTGCGTAAATTATTAAGGATTTGGGCATAAAATTCAGCGGTGCCTTCATCGACAGGGTAAACGACAACCCTGGGGCTGTCCAAAAACTGATCAAGCTCCTTCCGATTCTTCAGTTCCTTTCCCCCCAGTCTAAAACCTGATAGCAGTTCTCCAATGCTGATCACTGAAAAACCGATTTCATCCACTCCTCTCAGAACTTCAACAACATCTTTCTCTCCCTTTAGTGCATAGGAATAGATATTGGTATCAATCAGCAACCGTTTCATTGCCACAATTCCGGATCAATTTTTCGCTGGTTTTCAATTAAGCTCTTAATCTTTTCAAATTCAGCACCTGACCATTTTCCAAAAAGATGATCGAGGTCGTCATATTGTCTGGTAAATTTTTTCTTCTTCTGCATTCCAACATTCTGCCTGATCAAATCTAAAACAAGCTGATTAATACTTTTGCCTTCTTTTTTTGCAGTTTGTTTCAGCTTTTCAGAAACAGTGGCATCAATGCCCCGAATGGTGATGGCTTTCATAATCGTTTCTCCCGTAATATGATATCAATATATGATATCAATATGAATGCATAATATGATTGTATCGGAGAATTGTCAAGGTTTAGTTCTTGATTATTAATAAAAAAATGTCTTACCTGTTTATTGTAAAAAATTGGATTCCGCCATTGCCGGTTTCTTGATACCCAGCCGCTTCATTCTTGAAGCGAATGTCGAACGGTTCAAGCCGGCATCTCTTGCCGCCCAGGTGACATTCCAGTGATATTTTCGGAGGAGGTGTAATGCATAGAACCTTTCGATCTCCTCCCAGGACTGATTTTCAAATTGTACGACACTTTCATAGTGTTCAGTGTCATGAGACTCCGGCACCCTGCCATCTTCTTCAGCAATAAGCTTTTCAGAAGAACTGATGCGTCTGTTATTGGTAAAATGAGCCGGAAGATCAAGCGGAGTGATACGATCATCATCTGTTGCAACAAGCAGGTAACGGACAAGGTTCTCCAATTCTCTGATATTGCCCGGCCAGTGATAGGACATGAGATGCTGCATGGTTTCAGAACTCATTCTTTTTACAGGAATGTCGTTTTTAATCGCTTCCCGATTCATAAAATGATTCATCAAAAGAGGAATATCTTCCCGCCTTTCTCTCAGTGGGGAAATATGCAGTGGAAGGACTGAAAGACGATAGTAGAGATCTTCCCTGAAATCTTTCTTATCAACAAGTTCTTTGATGTCTTTATTGGTTGCGGATATTACCCTTATGTCTATTTTTTTTTACTTTTGTTTCTCCAAGGGGTTTAATCTCTGAATTTTGGATCACCCGCAATATTCTGGCCTGAAGATTCATGGGCATGTCTCCAATTTCATCCAGAAAAACCGTTCCTCCCTCTGCAGCCTCAAAAAGGCCGATTTTATCTTTTACAGCGCCTGAAAAAGCGCCTTTCTTATAGCCGAAGAGTTCGCTTTCAAGAAGGTTTTCAGGTATGGCACTGCAATTCTGTACCAGAAAAGGCTTATCCCTGCGTGTACCAAGGCCGTGTATCTCATGGGAGACCAGTTCTTTTCCTGTTCCGCTTTCGCCTGTTATCATTACCGGATAATCGGTAATGGCATAGCTGCGTATCACTTCCATACAGCTATGAAAAGATGGGCTATGTCCGATCAGAACCCCACCATTTCGAATTTCCTGAAGGACGTTCTTCAATGCCCTGGTTTCTTTCTGCTGTTTGCTGAAAAGAATGGCGTTGCTTAAAGCAAGAGATCCGATATTGATCAGATCCTGAATATGATAAAGATAAGCTTTATCAAGATTGATTCTGTCTTTTGACGGGCTGGTGTCGATAAGCTGAACAGCTCCATATACCTTGTTGCTTTTTAAAAAAAGAGGAAAGCAGAGGAGCAGGCTGCTTTTTACGGTCAGGTTTTCTTCAAATTCCTTGTAATGGCGTGGATCTTTATTGGGGTTTGATATAGTCATGCTGGCGTTTTCAATAACCCATCCGACAATGCTCTGCTGTTTTTCATCTATTTCAGCTCCTTTAATTTTTTCGCATTGGCGGCCGGCGGATTCGATACAACGATACTTGTTGCCTTTTTTAATCCAAATGGAACCTCTTTCAACATTCTGGAGTTTTAAAAGCGCATGGAGAAATTTTCGCTGCAGTTCTGAAGGATCAAGTTCTTCTGAAAAGGATTTAAAGAGCGCAAAAGGTTTGTTATCCATAATTTTTCCTCTACGTACTATCTATATATCGATAT
>JAQYVL010000207.1 GCA_030145525.1 Desulfobacterales bacterium | reverse complement strand
TTCCGCCGTGCAGCCTTCTGATATATTCCCGGATAAAAACGTTTGCCGCAGGGCGGATAATGCTGCTGTGAATGACAAGGTGGTCAAAATCTCCAACCTTTGCCTTTTTCTGCAGCAGACGGGTTGCCGGACTTTCAATGTAAAAACAGCCCATGGTATGCCCTCTTGCCAAACTTTTCTGTGTAGCGGGGTCGTCTTCCGGCTCCCAGCACTTCTCATCAAATTCAATTCCATTTTCCCGTATATTTTTGATGGCATCCCGAATCACCCCCAGGCTCCGGTTTCCGAGAAGATCGATCTTAACCAGCCCCCCTTCTTCTGCCGCATCTTTTTCCCACTGAATGACGGGCACGCCTTTTGAAGCCGGTTCAACCGGCACGTATGAATCAATCGGTTCCGGCGTGATGATGACCCCGCCGGGATGAACGGAGAGATATCGTGGAATACCGATGATCCGCCGGGCAATACCAATAATTTCCGGCCATGGTTCAGGAAAATCAAAAAGGCTCAGTTCCGGCAGCTGCCGGAGTTGAGACAGCAGGTCCCCTTCCAGATGCCGGACCTTCCAAAACCATGGCAGCCGCCTGGAAACCTGACCGATCTCCCGGTCGGCAAGACCGAAAACCTTGGCAACCTCACGGATCGCCATACGGGGTTGAAACGCAACATGATTGCAGACCATGGCGGCGCGACCCGGATATTTCCGAAAAACAGAATCCAGCACGGCATCCCGTTCATCCCATGCAAAATCAACATCAATATCCGGAGGGTCTGATCGACCCGTATTTAAAAACCTTTCAAAATACAGATTGTGTTTTACCGGGCAGACATTGGTTATTCCGAGACAATAGGCAACCAGAGAAGCTGCCCCGCTCCCCCGTCCGCATATCCGGGGACTCTGCGACACAATATCCTGAACCACAAGAAAATAGGAAGAAAATCCCTTCTTCTCGATCACTGACAGTTCATGTTCCAGCCTTTCCACTACTGTCTCGGACAGATCCCTCCCATAACGCCGGAACGCGCCTTCATAGGCGGAGCTGCGAAGCGTATCCCGAACGATGCCCTGCCCTTTGATCCACGGCGGCATTACAAGCCCACAATCCGGCCCGGTAAAAGCAAGCCGCCCTGCGATCTTTTCGGTCCCGGCAAGGGCATCGGGCCAGACCGCAAACTTTTGAGAATATACCTCAGGAGATGCCAGGAAAGAATCAGGGGCTGCGGTATCGGAGTCACCCAATCGGAAAAGCGAAGTGTTCAGATCAATGGCCCGCAGCATGCGATGGGTCTGAAAATCAGCCGGTTCAAGAAAAAAACTTCCGGGGACAACTGCTGCGGGAACATTGAGGCGCCCTGCAAGCCGACGCATGCGGAATGCTGTCTCAGAGGGCCTGTCGGAAAGGTCAGCCGCTGCTGTCACCCCTGATTCAACAAGCTTTTCCAGCAGTTCAGGTGTCCGCACAAGGAGAACCAGCCCCTTTGAATGGGAAGACAAGGCGGATTTGAAATCAAAAGGGGTATCTGCATGACGAAGTGTAATCAGGCGGCAAAGATTGCGATAGCCAATACGGCTCTCCACCAGGCACACAACACGGTCTCCGGAGTCGGGGTCGGTAAGCTCAGCGCCGACAATGGGTTTAATGTCCGCATTCCTGCATGCTGCTAAAAACGGCCATAGCCCGTAAAGATTATCCGTATCCGTCAATGCCAGGCGCTGATATCCCATTTCTTTTGCAGCGTTGCAGATCTGTTCGGGCGAGCAGATGCCCCACATGAGTGAATAGTAAGAATGCATTGAAAGAGGAATCACGCTGCATCCTTTGAAACCATACGCCCCATTTGAACAGCATCAGAACCGAACCGATTGCGGATTGTATCCAGGGCGGCCATCAGACGCTCTTTTTTCTCCTGTTGCGAACGGGATACGGCAAAAAGCTCCAGTTGTGCGGAGGGCAGGACAAACCGGTCACAGATCAGTCGAATATGCCTGATCCGGACTCTGCGGGTCCAGGCGCGTTTCAACGCAAGCCTTGACGCGGCAAACAGACTGAAATCATCTGCAGCCGGAGGCTTAGCCGATGCATGGCGTATGGTTCGCTTTCCATCCGAATAATCCAGGACGACTCTAAATCGCCCGGCTGCAAGCCGCTGCCTGCGCAGTTTCGCTCCGGCCTTTTCCACGAGACCATACAAAGCACCTTCAACATCCCCCTCCTTGTTGGTATCATTGCCGAATTCGTGATCAAATCGAATAACCGGCTTTTTCCGCCACATAGGCTCCACCGGTGATGGATCAATCCCTCGTACAGCATTATGCAGAATGAGACTGCGCCTGCCGAAAATCAAATCCAGCTGTTCCACGGAAAGTTCAGCCACCTGACCGGCAAGAGACAGGTTGAATTCTCCGAGCTGTTTCAGATCATCGGCCGAGATACCGGGCATGAGATAAAGCGGCAGGGGCTTCAAAAAAGTTTCTTCATCTCCTGCTCTTACAATATATTCACCGGACGGTTTAACCAGACGGGTGGCAACCTTGGCCACCAGCTTGTTACCGGCAACCGACCAGATAGGATCAAGCCCCATATCCGATCGGATAATTTTTCGGATACGCCAGGCAATATCCGGCGGAGGTCCGAACAGTCTCCCGGTTCCCGTAACATCCATAAAAAGGTGCCCCTTTTGGTCCGCCACTTCGATTACAGGCGAAAAGGGAAGAACCCGTTTCAAAAAAACAGCCATGGCCCGCTCATAACGATCAAAATGCGGCGGCAATACCCTGGCGCCCGAACAAAAACGAAGAGCCTGTCTCAGGGGCATGCCCTTGCGCACCCCTTCCTGGTAAGCCTCCTCACTCATGTCATAAACAGATGCCCGTACAGCCGCTTCCGGAGCGATAATCACCGGCCGTCTCCGCAGCCTGCAGTCCAGCTGACGCTCTACTTCAACGGCAAAATCAGCCACGTTCAAATGAATAACAGATCGCACCCGCACCTTACCGGGCCCCCAGCCCTTCTTCTGCAAGAATCCGGACCATCTGGAATGCATTTTCCGCAGCCTGAGCCCGAACATGGTTATTAAAAAAAATGATCCCTTTCTTTGCCTGGTGAGCCATAGGCACAATTCTTTCCCGTACCCATTCCCGCAGCTGATCATCGGAATATTTGTAATCAAACTGGTTTTGCATGTTCCCCGACCGCCAGCCCACGGCATTGCGGCCATGAAAACGCACATAAAAAAAATTCGGGCAGGTCACGACATCAAGCGCGGGAAACAGGCCAGGCAAATCCGGTTCATCCACGCTGACAAGCGTCACCCGGCGGCGCTCAAGTTCCGCAAACACCCGGTCATGAACCCATGATCTATGGCGAAATTCAACGGCAAGAGGAAGCCCGTCCAGGGTATCCAGCAGGGCTGCCAGATGGCTGCGGTTGGACTGTGTCCGGGTAAATGAGGGCGGAAGCTGAACCAGCAAGGCTGCAAGCTGTCCGGCCTGCATAAGCGGTGCCACCCCCTCCCTGTAATATGCTGCCTTCTTCCGCCAGTTTTCCGGATCGATCTCATGGGTAAGCGTGCGGGTCAGCTTGGCGGCGAACAGAAATTCCGATGGCACCTGTCGGCGCTGGTGTTCAACAGTCTCAGCTTTCGGCATCTGATACCATGTGTAGTTCAGCTCGGTAATCGAAAACCGTTCTGCATAAAACGAAAGCATCTCTCTCGACTTTATTCCGTCCGGATAGAATCCGGCATCCATCCACTCCTTGTAGGCATAACCGCTGGTGCCGACATAAAGATGGCAGGAATCGGATCCGTTCTGTTTTTCAGCATTTTCTGCTGTCATGTTTTCCACACTCTTTGCTCACCATGAAGGGCATGAA
>JAQYVL010000206.1 GCA_030145525.1 Desulfobacterales bacterium | reverse complement strand
CCCAGGAAGACGCCTTCCTTTTCGGTATTCAGGTTCTTTTGCAGCTCCTGATTCAAATTTCCGACCCCGACGATTCCCCGATGCATGGGTGCCAGAACCTGTACATCATCCATTGGATTGAAACCGAACCGCTCAGGGATACGTGATTTTACAATTTTTATAATAATTTCAACTGCCTTTTCAGGATCTTCCTGTTCGATGAAGTAGAAATCATCATCAGGATGAGATGCTTCGACATCCGGAACAACACCGCTGTTGATCTTGTGGGCGTTCACGATAATGCTGCTTTGTCGGGCCTGGCGGAAAATTTCGTTTAATTCCACAACCGAAACGCTTTTGGAGGAAATGATATCGTTTAAAACATTTCCGGGACCTACCGACGGCAGCTGGTTTACATCCCCTACCAGAATGAATGTAGCATTGATCGGCACCGCTTTCATAAGGTGATGCATCAGCACGGTATCGATCATGGAGGCCTCATCAACAATGAGCAGATCGCATTCAAGCGGATTTTTATCCCCTCTCTGGAATCCGCCCTTTGCCATACTGTATTCAAGAAGTCTGTGAATGGTTTTGGATTCGTGCCCGGTTGCCTCGCTCATCCGTTTGGCCGCCCTTCCGGTAGGGGCGGCCAGGAGTATTTTTGTCTGAAGCCGGCTGAAAATTTGCATCACCGCATTGATAATTGTTGTTTTCCCGGTACCGGGTCCTCCGGTAATGACCATAACCTTGTTCTGTATCGCGCTCTTAACAGCCTCTATCTGCCGCTTAGCAAGCTGTATGGAAAGCTGCTGCTGAACCCAGGCAACGGCCTTGTCCTCCTGAATTTTCCGGATCGATTTTTCGGCAGAAATGAGGTTTTTCAGCCTTATTCCGATACTTGTTTCGCAGAAATGAAATTTTTCAAGAAAAACAGCCTTGTTATTCTCACTGTAATTTTCAAGGGACTCGTTCAGGTCCTCAATAACAATTATCCTTTCCGCTTCAATTCCACCTATGCCTTCAACAATATCACTCCGCTCCACATCCAGAATCTTTCTGCATTCTTTTATCAAGGATTCATACGGATAATATACGTGCCCGTCATCTGAAAGCTGATGCAGAACATAAACAATGCCTGCTTTTACTCTGACAGGTGAATTTTTTTCAAACCCGAGTTTTTCGGCAATGCTGTCGGCTGTTACAAATCCGACCCCGAAGATATCCATGGCAAGACGGTATGGGTTTTTCCGGACAATCGAAATGGAATCGCTCCCATACTGTTTAAATATTTTGGCGGCATAGCCGGAACTCACACCATGGGTCTGGAGAAAAATCATTACATCACGGATCTCCTTCTGCTCTTCCCATGCCTTTTTGATCATGGCAATGCGCTTTCTGCCGATTCCATCAATATCTCCAAGCTTTTCAATGCTGCTCTCAATAACATCAAGGGTTTCTTTTCCGAATTTTTTCACGATCCGTTTCGCCATTACAGGCCCGATTCCTCTGATCAGGCCGGAACCAAGATATTTTTGTATTCCATAGACTGACGCCGGGACCGCTGTTTTATAATGAACCACTTTGAACTGTTCACCGAATTTCGGATGCTTTATCCATTCACCGCGCATCTTCAGAATCTCTCCGGGTGTCGGAGCCATCAGATTCCCTACAATTGTGACCAGATCCGATTGGCCGTAGACCCTCACCCGGGCGATTGTGTACCCGTTTTCTTCATTGGTATAGGTTATCCTTTCAATCTGTCCGCTCAGCTCTGCCAGCATGTTTCCCCGACAATCCCGGATCATCTGCCCGAAAAAAATTTATAAAATATTGATTGAGTATTTATAAGGGTTGTCATAGCCTAAATGATTTTAAATTGAAATATTTTGCTGAACCGGATAACATAAAACCTTCAAAAAGACCTGTTTATTCGAGCCGGGCAAAACAATCTCATATTATTAATTATGCTGGATCAACAAATGAAACATCCACAAATAAAACATCCACAAATAAAACATCCAATGATCATTCAGGGCGGCATGGGAGCCGGAGTTTCCGACTGGAGACTTGCAAAAGCCGTATCCCGGGCCGGTCACCTGGGTGTTGTATCCGGCACTGCTCTGGATCAGATCTTTGTGCGCAGACTGCAAACAGGTGATCCGGAAGGGTTTCTAAGAAAGGCTATGAAACATTTTCCGGATCAGGAGATGACACAAAAGATCATGGATGCCTTTTTCATCCCTGATGGAAAACCAAAAACAGAACCCTTTAAGGCAGTTCCGGCAATTTCGATCCACCCGGACCGGCTGACAAAAGAATTACTCATTGTTGCCAATTTTTCGGAAGTTTTTCTGGCAAAGGAAGGGCATGAAGGAATCATCGGCATCAACCTTCTCGAAAAGATTCCCTGTCCCAATCTGTATTCGCTTTACGGAGCCATGCTGGCGGGTGTTGACTATGTGATTATGGGAGCGGGGATACCAAAAGATATTCCCGGGATACTCGACAGATTGGCGCTTCACAAGAACGTTTCGCTTAAGATCCCGGTTGAAGGCTCAGCCCCGGAAGATGACTACCGCGCGCAATTTGATCCCGGGTCTTTTTTCCCGAGAAAACCGCCTGTTTTAAAACGTCCTGAATTTTTGTGCATTATATCGTCTGTTACACTTGCCAAAATGATGTTCCGGAAAGCATCCGGAAAGATGAACGGCTTTATTGTGGAAAGCCCTTGCGCAGGCGGCCATAATGCCCCTCCACGGGGTCAATTGAAGCTCAATGAAAAGGGAGAGCCGGTCTACGGTCAGCGCGATGCGATAAATCTTGAAACAATCAAATCTATCGGCCTTCCGTTCTGGCTTGCCGGATCTTATGGCAGCCCTGAAAAATTGAAGGAAGCCCTTGCAGAGGGCGCACAGGGAATCCAGGTCGGAACTGCTTTTGCTTTTTCAAAAGAGTCCGGTTTTTCAAAAAGCATAAAGCAAAGGGCCATCCAAAGAATTACTCAAGGAAACATATCCGTGTTCACCGATCCAAAAGCCTCCCCTACAGGTTTTCCCTTTAAAATACTGCTCCTTGAAGGCTCCCTTTCCGAGGCAGAAAGATATCATAAAAGACAGCGAATCTGTGATTCAGGATACCTGCGGCATCCCTACAAGAAACCGGACGGTTCAGTAGGATACCGCTGTCCCTCCGAACAGGAAAGCGCATATATTAAAAAATATGGAAATCCTGAAGATACGAAAGACAAGAAATGCCTCTGCAATTCCCTGCTGGCGAACATCGGTCTGGCACAAATCCGGAAAAACGGCTATATTGAAGATGTTCTGGTGACCGTAGGGGACGACCTTCAACCCATTTCAAACATACCGAAAAATGGAAACTATTCATACTCTGCGCAGGATGTTTTGAATTATCTGCTAAAAAATTTATAAAGATTTGAGAACAAAATCTATACTTTCATCCAGCATGCCGGGTCGGCCGATTAACGAGAACGCCTGATTAAAAATACAACCGCTCCTATTACAACATATACAAGGCCCGTACCTACGATAAAAAACTTTGGCCCGGCGCACCAAAAGGCAAGGCGCGGCCATAATGCATCACCTGAACCGAGCAGCAGTTTTATCAATGCAAAATTCTCCACGCAGTCCAGAAGGGCCGCAGCAAACTGAGCCCAGGCAAGAGCCACACCCGCTTTGGCAAAAAATTCCGTCAACATGCCCCGGGCCGCCAGTATACATCCCAGCGCGATAGTGCAGGAGTATAGAGCAAGAAAAAGATAATCAAGCCCAAGCCCCAGGCCGGCGTAAATCCTTTCCTCCTCTCCCCATGAATCAATAATCTTTTTGGCATTCGGAAGGTCCCCGGCAAATTCAAATGATACGATTCCCTGAGGAGCGGCATCTGTAATCAAGGGGGCACTGACAATCTGCATAAATACGATCACTACAATGGTAACGCTAAAAAGAATCCAGAAAGCGGCCTTTTGTTTTGATTCCGGAAGCCATTCAAAGGGATGACGGATATCCATTCTTTTCCTCTTTCTCGATATTGACTGTCTCGTAAAAAGCCGGGTAACGGCGCTCGCGCCGCTATTTATGCAAATAACTTTTAAATTTGAACAGTTAGTCCGTTCATGCAAATTTTAGTTATTTGGAAGCCATCAACGCTGGTAGTCCCGAAACTTGGCGTCAATGGCGCTGATATTTTCAATTCGAATCAGGGCGTCAAAATATTCTTTCCCATCCAGTTTTTCCAGATGAATCAAGTGATTTCCGACATTCTTCACCAAGCCGGAAAGGGCTTTCCCCGAACCAAGGGTCACATACACCTTCTTTCCGGTGAGCGATTTCAAGTTGTCTGTAAGAGAAGAATCAACATTATAGCTCATTCCCTCAATGGCTACAACTTTCGACTTGGCACCCACATCTGCCGGAAGCATAAAACACAGGCTAAAAATCAGTATGGCGATTGTTATCCCTGCTGAACTCAGTATTCTTGCTTTCTTGCTCATAATTCTTCTCCTTTCCTTAGCCGGTTTTGTAGAAATAAAATTGTATTGGAACAATATATTTGGGCTTTATTCTCCATCTCTGAACAATGTTTCATAAATTGTTCACGGATATAACCTTCGGGACTTCCCTTTGTTTTTATGGTGCT
>JAQYVL010000205.1 GCA_030145525.1 Desulfobacterales bacterium | reverse complement strand
AAATTGGTCAAGGTTTTGTACAGGAGAGCTTTCATTGAAATGATCTGGATTCAAACCATTAATTTTATTTGTTTTTTCCATGCCTTTTCTCACATGTGGTATTAATAGCCTCCGGTTATTCATATTTGCCAAAACATAACTGAAAGGCGGCAATGTGTCAAATGATTGACCGTAAATTTAAAAAAGAAACATTTGAAAGCTGAAAATGATTACAAGGAAAGGATTGAAGGGGAAAATATCAATTAGATCTAGCCTTTTTTCTGCGATCCTTGCCCGAACGTCTGTCAACACCACTTCTTCGTTCGGGAATGTATGATGTGTATGAAAACTGACGGCGATCAGTTTCGGAACGACGTCCACCGTTATCGGTAAGCTCAAATTTATCGGTTAATTCAGTCATAAACTCTTCTTTATGGTGTATATTTATTGTACTCAATTTGGAAATTAAATTATGAGCAGATACGCTATCCTGATTTTACCGAAATCCGGCTGAGAATCCTCAATCTCAAATAATACGAACTGCTCTAGTTCTTATTCAAAAAAAAAGCAAATAAAAAAAGAAACAATATATTGCTCTAATGCCTATAGCTCGTAGCAAAACATATGCCACGATTTGAAGAAAACTCTATATTGAATTATTGATATACAATATCAGTATGTTAAACAATTTATCATGCGTCAGAAGCTGATTGTGTATAATAAAAACCATCATTAAATAGCTATATGTTTACATAAACATTGTTGAGTATTTTTCACACCCGTTTCTATGTAACATAATCCGGATTTAATCTTTTTACGGCAGGAAAGAAATCAGGCAGGTATGGATGGGCTTCAGTAACTGTACCTGGCTGACAGGCAGACAGCAAGATTATTTAACATTCAAAGCAGCGCCTGACCTTCCAAGTAATAACGGCTTGTCTGGAGAAAACTCGGCGATACCTTTTGAAATCACCATCTTGCTGCCAACGGCCATACCGTCTGCTATGATTTCATCATGTTGCATGGAACTCCGCCTTGTCAGTCTTTTTGTATGAGGATATCTGTAACCAAAATACGCATGAAGCCTCGGGTCATTCACTTCCACCAGAGAACAGCTTTTGGAGACCTTTCCGTCTCTATCCTGCTTCTCCAGCTTCTGACGGAAACCACTGATAATTCCAACAGCGAAATCCGTCTTGCGATACCGGTTATAACCCTTCCCTTTATTGTAATCTTTCCATCTGCTGCTGATGAAATGCTTTACAAATTTATAAACATATTCGGCAATCTTCAAATTTTTCGGGGTACCGCTTATTTCAAGGACTTTTCCCATTTTCCCTTTACTGACAACATAAGCGGGCACCCAAATTCCCTGTACAAAATAGAATGTTATCAAAAGATCCGCCAGATGATACTCTTCCCGAAAATGGCGCAATGAAGGAGTCCCGATAAAAATAGTTTTGTAATTCCTGCTCTGATTATTCTGGAGAAGATTTATGTTGTATTTTTTAATGAGTTCCCTTGATTTTGCCATGGCAGCATCCGCTTCATGACGGTTTGGACTTTCTGCAAGAGCCATCAATTTTTGAATTCGGAGCATAATCCGGTCTTCCGAATCAGATGATCCTTCCGAAACTGCATCGCGCATTGTTTTATAATTCCCGGAAGCTTTCGGGTTTGCACGCAGTAGATGACAGGCTTCTTTAAATTTTGGTCCATGGGCTGACTCATCACGAGCGTTCAGAACCTCAATGGCAAACTGATGCGCCATTTCGTGGAGAAGTACCTCCCTCACTGAATCCCACGGATGGTTCAAAACAAAAGATCGACTTAGAGATATCTCTCTTTTCTCTGTAGACCAGAATCCAAGCCGTTTTTTCATATCAGACAGACAGAACAGCGGTATCCGCATCCGGATCCTGAATTCCGGTTCAAGCATATATAAAGCAGCTCTCCATTCACAGGACAAGCCATGAACAATACGTCTTTCAAGTTTTTCTGAAATCAGCTTGCTGTTTTTATACATTCTCCACGCGAAGTCAGCCCTGATTGAGCATCAATAATATTATCTCACCGGTATGGAAATTTTACGTTTTTCAGAGTCACTGTGCCTGCGATAAAAAATCGCCGTATGGCCTATCATTCCAACCATCTCGCATCTATTTTTCTTTTCGATAATACCAATAAACTCTTTTTTACGTTCCTTCACTTTAAAATCGATGAATTTCAATTTGATAAGCTCATGCGCATCCAGCGCATCTTCTACAGCGTTTACGACTGAATCCGTAATACCTTTTTGCCCGATAAAGATAACCGGTTTCATGCCATGAGCAAGTCCGCGAAGGTATTTTCTTTGAAATCCCTTCAGTTTTTCTGTAAAATTTTCCATATTCAAGGTCTTTCTAAAGTTGTTAGAATGCATCGCCATCCAGAAACTTCTCAGCCTCTTCTATCGAATTGACATTTTTAGCGTGATATCCAACCCCCTTGGAAAGTTTATCAAACTGAAAATGCCCAAGAGAACCGAATTTCTTTATCACCCGCACTACTTTTAACATACCGGCGTCGGCAAGTATCTTCTGGGCCTGATAAATAAATTTTTCATGCTCATCGATAAGAATTTCATACTCACGCAAATCTGTAATGCAGTCAAATCCTTCCTTCAAATCCTGAACTGCAAGTTCGATTTCCTGAATAGCAGCCATCATCTCATTTTCATCCGCTGCGCTGCCGATTGTGACATAAAGTCTGTTCTTTTCGATATCAGCTCTGACTTGATACATAATAACCTCCGTTTTTGTGGAGTATATTACACATATGTGTAACAGATAAGTTTTGAGCCACTATATAAGTATATCTAACCCGAAGGAGCTTATGGTTTACAGAAAACGATTCCCAAAATCCGCTTCAGCGTCTTCGATTTCTTCAATAAATCTGCTTTTTATTACAGGCTGCCCTTTTCTGAAATCAGAATAACACACATAAAGATAATACGCGGCTCTCGTGATTGCAACGTACATTAACCTTCTTTCTTCCTGTAAATCTGAATCCGACTCTTTTGATTTCCAGTGCGGAAAAAGATCTTCAACACACCCAACAATAAAAACAACCGAATATTCCAGCCCCTTGCTTGCATGAATTGTGGAGAGATTTACTCCAAGACCGTCCTCATTGTCATCCTCTTTATCTTCCCTTACCAGAGAAGCTTCTTCCAAATAGTCCAGTAAAGTCTGTTTCTGCGATGCGGTATAAATCAGTTCCTCAATATTTTCAACCCGTGAGGTATAATCCTCATCCGTTTTTGAATAGCTCCTCAAATAATCAAAATAACTGCCTCTTGACAAAAGATGCTGAATTGCTTCCCGGGGTTCCTGGTCTCTGATTTCGTCGACAATTGAGATCAAGTCTTTCAATTTTTTGTGAACCCCTGATGCCAGGACTCTTTCATGAAGAGCCTTTCTAACTGCATCCTGAAGGCTCATATCTCCGGTCCGCATGCTTCCGATCTTCTTTATCGTGGCCGGACCGGCTCCACGCTTCGGGGTATTAATAATTCTTTCAAAAGAAATATCATCTTTTGGAAAAATCGATGCTGACAGATAAGAGTTTATATCCAGAATCTCTTTTCTTTCAAAAAACCCTTTTGCACCCATCATATGATAGGGGACTCCAAAATATCGAAATGTTTTTTCAAACGCAAAAGAGCAGAACCTGGTTCTATATAAAACGGCAATTTTATCGTATGGTATTCTCATATCTTTCAGGGCTCTGATTTTTTTGCAGACCCATCCTGCTTCTTCTTTCTCATTAAAAAAATCATGAAGCTCGACAACGCCGCCCTGTCTTTCAGAGTAACATTTTTTATCCATCTTATCTTCATTATATTCTATCAGATTGTTTGCAAGCTGGACGATCTCATTTGATGAACGATAATTATTCTCCAGCCTGAAAATTCTGGCTTCATTATATTTTTCCTTAAATGTCAAAAAATGCTTTACATTGCTTCCCCGAAAACCATATATGGCCTGCCAGTCATCTCCAACACAGAAAAGATTTGGACCGGCCAGCAGGAGACGCGTCAGTTCTTCCTGTAAATTATTTGAGTCCTGGTATTCATCAACAAGTATAAACTGAAAAAACTTCTGATATTTCTGACGGACATCGGAATAATCACGCAATAGATTTCGCGTTAAAAAAAGGATATTATCAAAATCAACCGCATTCCTGTTTTTAAGTCCCTTTTCATACAAATTATAGACATCGACCAAACGGATATGAAACATGTCAGGCTTCTGATCAAAATACTGTCCCGGGTTTCCTGAGTTTTTCGCGTTCGAAATCTGTCCAAGGATTGCCGGAACGTATTTTTTTTCAAAATTTAAACCGGTAATGATATCGCTGAGCAGCTTCCTTTGCTGGTATCCCGCGTATATCTGAAGCGGCAAACCATAACCCAAAAGAGAACAGTGTCTTTTTAAAATTTCAAAACAGGCACTATGATAGGTGCGGACCCATGGAAAACGCTTCGCAATCATTCCTGTTAATTGAACAAGGCGATTCTTCATTTCACCCGCAGCCTTGTTCGTAAATGTAATCGCAAGTATCCTTCCCGGGTCATAGCCGTTTAAAATAAGATGTGCAATTTTTGCGGTTAACGTTCTTGTTTTTCCGGCTCCGGCACCTGCAATAACAAGTGCTGGTGATCCTGTATGTTCAACAGCAGCCTTCTGCTGGTCTGACAGTTCCATCATTATCTATTCCTGTATCCATCAACCTTCAATCTTCTTGGAAACTGCCGGAACCCGGTCTGGCTCTGGGATAAGTACACAGTTCCCTGCCCTTTGCAGATCTTGTGATGTTTCGCTGTGAATCTTCAGCTTGAAACTGAAATGGTTTGAGGACTTAAGTCGTTACCACCATAACCTGTCCCCAGGCAAAACGAGGTATAAAAAAGGGTCTTAAATTCAGGAATCCTTCGATTTTGAATTTCTTTCCGCGTAAAAATCCAGAATATATCTCCGGGGATTCACCTGGACTCCATTTAAGCGCACCTCATAATGGAGATGAGGGCCGGTACTTCTGCCGCTGTTTCCAACACGGGCAATAATTTCCCCTCTTTTTACTATATCACCAGATTGGTTTAAAGTTTTATCGCAATGAGCATAGCGAGTTGAAATGCCATGTCCGTGATCAATTACAACTGCTTTTCCAAGAAGACCTTTCACGCCTGAAAATGTTACAATACCATCGGCCGTGGCAATGATGGGACTTCCTTTTGCTGTTGCAATATCAAGCCCTTTGTGCATCTCACGCCTGTTTGAAAAAGGAGAAATCCTGTACCCGAACCGGGATGAAATCCAACCGCCAGCGGGGAGAATTGAAGGTGTCGATGCCAGAATATTGCGCTTCTCTTCAAGTTTTTTTAATATCGATTCAAACCCGTTATGCTGTTTTATGGATACATCATCAAGGCTGTCCACCTGCTCATGCATCTCTCGTATCAAATTGCTGTGCTTATTTTCCGGGAACATCGGGGGATTAAGATCTTCAGGCATCGATCCTCCGACCCCGAAAAGGCTTTCCGTGTCTCCTGATTTTTCAATGTTTGCGATAATTCTTATTTTTTTCTCAAATTGATTTAAATCAAGCAATCTGTTTTTCAATATATTGATATCATATGCAAAAATTCGAATCTGCTGCTTCTGGGTTTCTATCTCCTTGAGCTGACTTGTTATATTCAACCGTAACGATTTATTATCTGACAATGTCCGGCTGAGAGTAAAATATTTCAGAACCATCGTGCCGATAAAAATCAGAAAGAGTGTCATCAACAAACCGGTAAAAATTATTGATGTTCTGGAAAATGTTACCTGATTAACTTTGGAAGAAGAGTCTCTAAAAACAACAAAAGTAATTTTTTTACGCATGGCAGTTTCTCACTTATTGAATCCGTATGAATTATAACTACAATTTTTTTTCGAAAAGAAACACCTTAATTCCATTCAAATCCACTGCATAAATATCTAATAATCTCTATTCGGCTACGTTTTTTCCTTTAAATAGTCTGATAATATTAAAATATAGCAAAATCAATGCCATTTAAACAAATAAAAACCGTCAAATCGACAGGCCCGTTATTTCTGAATTATTGCAAGTAGATATAAAATCAAACCGCTGTAAAATCAAGTAAACCACAGTAATGTCAGAATATATCAATCAAAAACAGTGTTAACTGTCAACTTATTTATAATGATTTGTGCATTTTTTTCAATTTTCAAACCCGTACTGTTCACATACAACACAAGCATTGTCTGCCCGTATTGTCCATTAGCGGCAAAGTAATGCCCATTTGCGGCAAAGTAATGCCCATTTGCGGCAAAAATGAAGGTTAATTCTAATCTTCTAAAAATATTACTGAAGGTTTTTTTCTGCTGTTAAATTTTATTAAAGCCCCGGCTCCTGTTTTTCCTATGGAGCAATTCACGATGAGGGTTTTCCCGATAAAGCCGCTCCCGACATCCTCATGAATATGACCGCAGATACAAAGAACCGGCTGATGTTGAATGATCATGGCATATAGAATTCGGCTTCCGGCATGAAACCGTCCGAAAACCCTGTCGAGCACACCAAATGGAGGCGGATGAACAACAATTACAGAATGTTGTTCAAGCTTTGATACCATCTTTTCGACAATCCGTTTTTCCCGAAAAGAGACCTTTGACCTGAAGGGAAGCGGTATCGTACCCCCAATACCTGTAAATGTAATTCCCTCTGAAAAAAACTTCTGCAAATGAAGAGATGAAATAGTTGATGATTCTGAAATCAAGGTTTCAACCATGGGAAAATCAGAATTACCGCGAACAGCCAAAACTGGAATCGGCATGCCTTTCATGATTTCGATTGTTCTGGCAGGGTGTAAATAGTTGGTAATATCTCCCGCCACAACAAGCATATCAGGTTTATGTTCCCGTATGTTTTTTTTTATAAGGGACAGTTTTTCCGGCTTTCCATGAATATCTGCCACGGCATACAATAGCATTTTCTTTAACCTTTTATAGTGCAAAGCTTTTTACGAATCCATCAAATATTACTTTATTAAAACTTTTCTTGGCAATAAGAAAGTTCGATTCAATTTAAAATATTGCATAACGCTGCTATCTGTATCATTTCACAATTGCAATCAATCAGAATCCTGATTTAATGGAATTCGTCCTGAAAGACAGGACGAAACACTATATAATTTTAAAGTATGCAATATAAAAAATGATGATATCATATTGCAAATACTATATAAAAAAAGAATTGCTCGCTTTTTGTCAGACTGGCACAGGACTTGTAATATACATCAGGGCATCAGGGCAATAAGGGAAAAGAGGACGGTATGAATCAAACATATTTTTACTGGGTGAGAAAATATTATTAAAGAATTTTAAGGGACAAAAGGTAACTTTCATGAAACCCGATGTCTTGATAGTGGACGATGAGCCATCAATAAGAGAAATAATTAGTCAGTTTCTAATCAGGGCAAATTTTCAGTGCCTCACTGCCGAATGCGGAGGAGATGCTCTCGCCATAATGGATAAAAAAAAGGTGGAAGTTGTGATTACCGATATTAACATGCCAGGGATCAACGGAATTGATCTGGTTCGAATCATAAAAAATAAATATGATTCCGATGTAATCATAATGACCGGCTATCTATCCGACTTTTCCTATGAGAAAATGATAGAAGCCGGCGCCAGCGATTTTGTTACCAAACCCATAAGTTCAAAAGAAATTGTTCTCCGGGTTAATCGCATTTTGCGGGAACGCAAGCTTTTATCCGATCACAGAAAAGCACATGAAAAATTACAGATAACCCATGATGCACTGCAAGAATCTTATCTGGACACCATTCATCGACTGGTACTGGCAGCCGAATATAAGGATGAAGACACCGGAGATCACATCGTGCGAATGAGTAGTTACTGCTCATTGATTGCCGAAAAACTCGGTCTGCCTGACGATCAGGTGCAAAACATCCTGTCTGCCACACCGATGCATGATATCGGCAAGGTTGGCATCCCTGACAAAATTATCATGAAGCCAGGGAAATTAACCCATAAGGAGTTTGAAATCATAAAAACCCATACCATTATCGGGGCTAAAATTCTGGAAGGATCAAAGGCGGAAATTTTGAGGATCGCTCAAGAAATTGCCATTTCACACCATGAAAAATGGGATGGAACAGGTTACCCATATGGAATCGCTGGAACCCAAATTCCATCTGCCGGAAGAATTGTCGCACTTGCAGATACCTTTGATGCCCTCACTTCCAGGCGTTCTTACAAAGATCCCTATCCTATCGAGATCGCTGTTGACATCATCCTCAAAGATCGGGAGCGCAGCTTTGACCCGGAGATTGTGGATATATTTATGAGAAATATAAATGGGTTTGAGAAAATTCAAGCCCAAA
>JAQYVL010000204.1 GCA_030145525.1 Desulfobacterales bacterium | reverse complement strand
AACCAGCGCCCCAAGGTCATATGCTTCAACTGTTTTCAATGCTCCCATGTAACGCCCGACAGGGGTTCGCACAGCACTGATGATCACGACCTCTTTCATGATATTTTTTCTCCCTTGTGTTTATTCGGAAAAACCAGACGGCCGGCTAAAACGCGTTATCCGGAATGTCGACAATCTCACGGCCCGGGCGGAGGCATGATTGTATTGCAGCCAGAATATTCGGAAGGGTAATATCCGTAAAATATGTTGCCTGCATAACCTTCCCCCGGTAAAAATCATATTTCCTGCCATTTTTCAGTGAATTCTCATAAGCGATGATTGCCATGTCCAGCAAACGCCATACGATAATTGTCTCACTTAGAGCCATCAATGCAGGAAATGTATAGGAAGCCCACTGTAGAGGATCGGATGCCATGATCTTCCTAAGTTCTTCCGCGCCCTCACATACTTTGCTCATAACACCCGAAAGCGCGAGTACCTTGTCGCCCAGACCGGAATGTTCCTTGTGATTTTCACAGAACGTTTGGATCTCTTTTTTAAAGGCATAAAAAGGCGCGCCGCCTTTCATGCTCATTTTTCGTCCCATGAGATCCATGGACTGGATCCCATTTGTTCCTTCATACAGGGAAAGAATTTTGATGTCCCGCAGATATTGTTCCTGGGGATATTCCCTGCAGTATCCATATCCCCCGTAGCACTGCATTGCTGTTTCACATACCCTGAACCCCATATCAGAGCAATAGCTTTTAATAATCGGTGTCATGAACTCCGTCAGGTTGAGGTAATGTTCCCTCTCCTCTCCTTCCGGAAGGGATTTTGAAAGATCCGCCCAGTACATTCCGGAATATACCATGGATCGCATTCCATCTACTACCGCCTTCATCCAAAGCAGCATCCTCCGCACATCCGGATGATCGATGATGGGTACGCTGCCCTCTTTTCTTCTCGCAATATCCCGTCCCTGAAGTCGTTCTTTCGTATAAGAAACCGCATTCTGATAAGCGGATGAAGCAGTTCCGAGTGCGGCGACACCGGTATTGATCCTTGCGGCGTTCATCATCTGAAACATGTGGGCAAGGCCTTTATTTTCCTCCCCGCAAAGATACCCGACACAGTCATCCCGGGTCCCGAAATTGAGTGTGCATGTGGGAGATGCGTGAATACCGAGTTTTTCCTCTGTACTTCCGCAAAGCACATCGTTTGGGCCTTCAATATTGCCATTAGCGGTCAATCTGTTTTTGGGTACGATAAATAGTGAAATACCCTTGACCCCTTTGGGCGCCCCCTCAATCCGGGCCAGGACCAGATGTATGATATTATCGGTCATGTCATGATCCCCCCAGGAAATAAAAATCTTGGTGCCTTTTATCTTGAAATGATCCTCTTCACGGCAGGCTGTCGTAACAATATCGGCCAGATTGGAACCCGCATCTGATTCTGTCAGGCACATTGTTCCCGACCATGTACCGTCAAGCATTTTCGGCACAAAACGCTCCTGCAGATCTTTGATTGCAAAACTTTCAATCAGATGGGCTGCTCCCCGGGTAAGTCCCGGGGCACTGTTAAATCCCTGGCAGGCTCCATACAGCAGATCATTTTTTACAATGGTCATCAGGCTGGGAAAAGCCTGCCCCCCGTATTCTTCATCTAGATCCACACCGATCCAGCCATTTTCACCGCACTGTTTAAAAGCCTTCTTAAATTCAGACGGCATGCTTACCTTTCCGTTTTCAAATTTTATACCAGACTCTTCACCGACCTCCTGAAGGGGGTCCACAACCCCTTTGGCAAAGCTGATCGCTTCATTCACCAGCATGTCCAGGGTTTTTTCATTCAAATCCTTATATCTGTCCAGATCGCACAATGCTCCGTAGTTGAGCTGCTCTTTCAATATGAAAAAAATATCTTTCTGATTGACCTTGAAATTTCCCATGGATTACTCCTCATCTTCATGATCGCCAGGCTGTGATCTTGAATTTTGTGTGTAAAAATTTAAATGGTTAGCAATTTGGTTGCCAACTGCATCAATGTATGTTCATTATGACCCTGATTCACTGAAAACACTGTTCTTTTACTTATTGCACGATTTGCAGGTTAACTATTGAAATTTATACAATGCTTAAAAATGATGAAACTCGAATGCACCGGATTGATTTAATATAAAATAATCCTGTAAAATAACAAGAGCTAATTAAATTGAACAAAAATTTATGAAACAATCAAAATTGGAGAAAAAAATGCGGATAAGTAAGCCTGTTTTCATCCTCTTTGTTCTGTCCTTAATTTTCTGTCTTCCCTGTGCTGCAGAGGAAGAAGACAGTTTCTTCCAAATTTATGAATTAACTGTTGAAGGGAGTGAAATCGATTATGTGGTTGAGGATTTAAACAGTGACGGATTAAAGGATCTGCTGTTTTTGCATATGGTAAAAATGAATAAAACGGAATCCCGGATCTTTTCTGTCTTCTATCAGACAAAAACCGGTTTCCCTCCCATTGCGGATCAGAATTTTGAGGTGAATAAAAATGCCATCGTCTACTGCGTATCGAATATCGCTCAGAACCCCGGCAAAGAGATTCTGTTCTTTGAAGAAAAAGGTTTGTTCTATTATTCCGCTGATTCAGGCAAATTCAATTCACAGCCGAAGATGTTGATGGAAACGGCTTCCATGTTCAAGCTCCCGGATGAATCTTTTCTTGAGCATTATGACTTTGCAGTGGATTTAAACGAAGATGGAATAGATGAAATCATTGTCCCGAATTTCAATCATTATGTTATTTATCATCAGGATTCCACAGGAGCCTACACAAAAAAATCTATACTTAATGTCGACCTGCAATCCAGCATTATTTCAGCAAAGGAAGCCAGTCAATACATTGTCGCATCATACATTATCCCCAATATCATCTTTGCCGATTACAATAACGATATGAAGAAAGATATCATTTTTGTTCAGGAAAGCAGGCTGCGCATTTTTTTCCAACACAACGACGGAACCTTTTCAGATGACGATGCCGTAAATGTTGAATTGGGAGATAAGCTTACCAAAAAGTACGCTTTGCGGATAAAGGACAGGAATGTATACCATAGAGATCGATTTAAAGATAAAACCGGAATCAAGACAATTCAGGATTTGAATCATGACGGGTTAATGGATGTGGTTACCGAAACATATTCCGTTGCGAAAAGTGCGTTCACACCCCAGAAGACTCTGAAAATATTTTTTGGCAGGCCGGCCGGTGAATATCCATCAAAAGGCGCCATTTTCAATAGCCGCCCGGACAATTCGATTGTAACGACAGGATTCCCGGGACGAGGCGCGATCCTTGATTTGAATGGTGATAAAAGAATGGACTTGTTGATTCCTTCCATAGAACTTGGTTTTTTTAAAATAATTCGTATCCTTTTATCCGGGAAGGCCGATGTTGATTTACAGATTTACAAAGGCACGGAACAGGGGAATTACAACGAGGAGCCTGACCAGGTGATCGGTTTCACCCTTCATATTGACAGAAAGGGACGCAGATTACCGGTGGCCAACTTTAAAGGAGATTTCAACGGGGACAGTAAGATCGACTACCTGGGTGCTACAGAGGAAGAAATTAAAATTGTATTCAATCCGGATGACGAAAACATTAAATCAGACCCGGATGTACTCTTTCCTGTGAAAATACCGGAGAACGGCATAAATGTTAAGCCGAACTACATATCAGACGATCCATACAGCGATATCGTCATGATCTATTCCGATACGGCCGATGAAACTGAAAAAGATAAAAATGTATCTGTTTTAATAAATAGAAACGGAGATAAAGTAACAAACTAGAATATCCCCTTATGTATTTATTCGGCTTTTACAGGCCGCTTTACGGTAAACAAAAGGATAGCGGCCAAAAAATCCAGGACAATGAACAGAATATATGCAGGATCATAAGACCCCATGCGGTCAAAACTCTGGCCGGCAAGAATGTATCCAAAGAGCTGGAGAATCAGGAACATGGATACGAACCGGATAACAGATGGAAACGATTTGCGGCCGAAAAGGTCGGCGATAATGATGGGGTAGGTCGACATCACTCCCCCCATGGTAAAGCCGAAAATAAAAATAAAAAGCCAGAGGGCCGGCAAAGAGTTCCGGCAAAGCGCCAGGCCAAGGCTCAGGCCATTGACAGCAGCCAGTATGGCAACAATCCGTCTGCTTTCAAACCGGTCGCACAGCAATCCCCAGAAATATTTACCGACTGAACCGGTAAAGGCGGTAGCTGCCATCATACCCATTGCCGCCATGTCACTGAAGCCGATATCGGAAAAACGCGGTTTAAGCTGGGACATCACGCCAACCGTACCGATCATGACCATTGAATAGGATATCCCCAGTTTCCAGAAAGTTCCGGTTCTGACAAGTCTCGGAAAAGTCCAGAACACCTCCCCTGATGGAACGTTATGAATTGTTTTGCCGGATACTTCCGAAACTGAAGATGCTTCCTCTTTTTCTGTATTTGATTTACAAACACCATCGGGGAACAAACCGTAATCTTCAGGCCAATCCCTTACGACAAACCATGCGAGGGGAGCGATCGTCAGGATTGCAAATCCTATAATCAGCGATGCTCTGTCAATCCCGGTTTGAAGAATTATAATCATGGCCAGTAATGGCAGAATCGCACCGGAAAAAGACATCCCCGCAGTTGCAAATCCCAGCGCTTTTCCACGTTTTTCATGAAACCAGTTATTTACGGCTGTGCTTGCCACAATGCCTCCGTATGCACCATTCCCCAGGTAGAGCAGGATATAACACAGATAAAACTGCCACAGCTGTTCCGCCCGCATTAATAGGATGAATGCGATGCCCCCGACCATGGAGCCTATCAGCATAAGAATCCTGACGCCGGTCCTGACAATGATGGTTCCATAAATGAACTGACCGATGACGCCGAAGAAGGTCCCGCAGACCAGCGCGATGTTGATATCCGTACGGGTCCAGTTGCGAAGTTCGCAAAGCGGCTCCATGAATGCATTGAACACATAAAATCCGGTACCCACAGACATGAAATGGGCAAAAAATGCAACCCCTACAATATACCAGCCATAGAAAATCTTTCCGTTTCCATGCTGCATGCGTAAAATCCTTATAGAAAAACTTTTAATATTATAACCCCTGGGACATCTCCCGCTGAATTTGCGGATACGGCTCGAAACAACCGAATCGGACTGCATGAGCCGGGGAAAAGGTTATGGGATGGAATCGCGCTGTTTTATCTTTTTTCTAATCAACACCGGGCGGCTCTCTCTGCTCCTTTTCAAACACCTGTCTGGCGAGCACCAGCCCTTCGAGACAGACCGGCATACCGCCGTAGGTGGACATCTGAAGAATTACCTCCGCCACCTCTTCCCTGGTGGCCCCGGCACGGACCGCAGCGATGATGTGACTTTTCAGCTCATTGGTGCGGTTCAATACACAAAGCGCCGCCACCGCACATAATTCCCGCTCCCGCTGGGTCAATACATCACGCGCATAAAGATTGCCGAACACATGTTCGATGACAGCTGTGGGTATATCAAAATAGTCAAGCAGCTCTTTTATAAGACGGGTCCGCGACCGTCCAATAAGTTTTTTGGAAATCTCCTCCGGATCATCCCCCGGTTTTATATCCGCAGCTATGGTCATGTTCATCTCCTTTCATTTTTCTGAAACAATCTTCCACCCCATATCGGAAAGAAACTGCACCAGCTCTCCATAGGTTTTTGCATCAGCGGAGCTGGCATTGCCGTCGAGCCCTCGTTTATAGACTCCCTGAACAATGGCGGCAAGTCTAAAAATACCGAATGCGACAAAAAACTCCCAGTTCCGAATGCGTTCCCGGCCTGTTTGACGGCAGTAGGCTGCAATATATTCCTTTTCCGATGGAATTCCAAAGGATTTCAAATCAAAATCACTGTATCCTGAAAGCTGTTCACCCCGGGAGGGGAAGTAATACCCGAAACAGTTATATGCCAGATCGGCAAGAGGATGACCCAGTGTTGAGAGTTCCCAATCCAGCGTCGCTGCGACACGGGGTTCCGTGGGGTGGATAATCAAATTTTCCAGTCGGAAATCCCCGTGTACGATCGTTGTGCAATCATCATCCGGTATATTCCGGGAAAGCCATTGAATCAGGTTGTCCATACTCTCGATCTGGTCTGTCTTCGAAGCCTCATACTGCTTTGTCCATCGGCTGATCTGACGCGCCATATAATTTCCCGGTTTGCCGAAATCAGACAGTCCGGCGGCTTTCCAGTCCACCTGATGAATTTTTGCAAGTGTCTCGTTCATGGATTCAAAGATGGCGTGCCGCTCCTCGGCAGAAGTGATTTCGGGTGCGGTAGGGTACCGGAAAATCCGGCCTTCAACCTTTTCCATAATATAAAAAGGGGTCCCGACAATGGATTCATCCTCGCACAGCAGATATACCCTGGGAACGGGAACATCCGTATCCTCCAGAGCTTTTATAATCCGGTATTCCCGATCAACGGCATGCGCGGACGGCAGAAGCTTTCCCGGCGGCTTTTTACGAAGGACATACTCTGTTTTACCGGCTGTAATAAGGAAAGTCGGATTGGACTGACCATATCCAAACTGCCGGACCGTGATTTTTGGAGGAAAATCCGACAGATTCCGACAAAGATAGCCGGCAAGCGCATCTTCATCGAACCGGTGTGCCCGCCTTACGGAACGAATTTCTTCTTTCTTGTTCATGAGTACTTTCTCAGCTCCGGTTTTGTTACGGCTTCCATGTGCACCTCGTCAGGACCGTCTGCCAGGCGAAGGGTACGGATTTTATTTCAGCCACATTTTTGAATCAGGGTCCTGCGTCACCCGGTCTGTCTTTGCCAGGTAGTGCAGGTGCTTTTCAACATGAACCAGTTCAATCCACTTTGTCAAATCGATATACGGATCATTCTCGTAATATTTTCGGTAAACGATGTTGCGTCCGTGAAAAAATTCGAGAGCCCGGGGCCGGTCCAGGTATTTCAGAATCTCCCGTTCTCTCTCATAAATAACCGCCTCATAATTATCAAAGCGCTTCTTCAAATTTTCTGTGAAAGGTCCGCTGTGCCCGGTAACCACCATCCTGGCATCCAGATTCCTTAACCTGTCAATGGAGTCAATAAAGTCACCAAGATCTGCAAAATCATGGCCGTAAAACGGACCAAAAGGAGTCAGATCCACGTCCCCTGAGAAAAGCAGCCCATGCTCAGGGATATAGAAGGAAAGATGGCCGGGGCTGTGACCGGGCGTAAGTACTGTTTCAATGGTTATCCCGCCAAGATCGATCCGTTCTCCATCTTCCAGTGTACGCTCAATATTCATCTTAAATATGTTTTTATCTCTCAAGGGGAGCCGTGAAAATTTCAATCCGCTTCGGGCCACACCGGTGCCGGCAGCAAACTGATCCCTGTCACACATATACGGCTTTTCATTCTCATGGCACCAGACAGGAACATCAGGAATCTCCCTTCTTGTGAGCCGGTGATCGACATGGCAATGGGTCAGAATCAGCAGGTCGATCCCCATTTCTTTGACCGGTTTTATGCGGCTTCCCCCCATACCCGCGTCGATCAGTATGTGCCTTTCCCTGCCCGTGATAAACAGACAGGCGCAATAGGGAAACCGGGACCTGTTCTTGCCCTGCAGGTAATATATATTCGGTGCTAACGAAATCATCTATTCTCCATATTACAAAAGCTTTCCATGAAACAAAACCTTTCCCAAATAAGATCATCCAACCAAAATATCGACCTCTTTACAATCATTAGTTATCCTGATAAACATACCTTGCAGCTCCGGATAATCTCACACACAAGCTGTCCCGGGATAACGTTTCAGATTAATGTTTTTTTGATTTGAATTCAATAACATTTAAGGAAAAACGTCCATGAAAATTCTCAGAACACCAGATGAGCGATTTACAAACCTGCCGGATTATTCATTTGAACCAAATTATGTCGAAATTTTGGACGGCGATGGCACTCCATTACGAATTCACTATGTCGACGAAGGCCCGAAAGAGGCAAATCCGGTACTTCTCATGCACGGCGAGCCAACGTGGTCCTATTTATACCGAAAAATGATTCCGATCATTGCAGGTGCGGGAAACCGCGTCATCGCACCGGACCTGGTCGGATTCGGCCGCTCGGACAAGCCTGCCGGTCGAAACGATTACACATATAAACGACATGTTGACTGGATGAACGCCTTTCTTAAAAAAACCGCTCTTACCAAAATCACACTGGTTTGTCAGGACTGGGGCGGCCTGATCGGGCTGCGGCTTGTAACGACGAATCCGGATCTTTTTGCCGGTGCAGTGGCGGCAAACACGGGGCTTCCCACCGGAGATCACCAGATATCCGACGCATTTCTGGAATGGCGCAAATATTCACAGGAGGTTGCGGTTTTTGATGTCGGCTTGCTCATCAAGGCTGTTGTAAAATGTCCTTTCACAGATGATGAGGCCGCTGCATACGATGCGCCTTTTCCGGATGAGTCTTACAAGGAATGTGCCCGTATTTTTCCTTCGCTTGTCCCAATCGCGCCTGATGATCCCGAAAGTGAAGCAAACCGCAGGGCATGGGAGGTGCTAACCAGCTTTGAAAAGCCTTTTTTAACGGCTTTCAGTGATGATGATCCGATTACAAGGGGAGGAGATGCTGTTTTTCAGGAGCTTGTTCCCGGAACAAAAGGACAACCCCATACAACAATAAAAGGGGGCGGTCATTTCCTGCAGGAGGACTGCGGCGAAGAATTTGCGAATGTAATTGTGGACTTTGTCAAGAGACTTTAAAAACAGGATACAAGAATGAAGGACAATCGGATTTATCCATTCAGCGCGATCGTAGGCCAGGAGACAATGAAGCTTGCTCTCATTCTCAATGCGGTCAACCCCAAGATCGGCGGGGTTCTCATCAGCGGTGAAAAGGGAACTGCCAAATCGACGGCGGTAAGGGCTCTTGCTGAATTGCTGCCCGATATAGAAGTCGTTGCTGGCTGCCGTTTTTTCTGTGATCCGACAATATCCGGAAAGCTATGTCCGGACTGCCATGAAAAGCTGGATACTGAAGGCAGGCTGACCACAAGCAGAATGAAGATGAAGGTTGTAGACCTTCCTATCAATGCTACGGAGGATCGGGTAATCGGAACACTTGATCTGGAGCATGCCATCAAAAAAGGCGAAAAGCGTTTTGAGCCCGGTATCCTTGCGGAAGCAAATCGCGGCATCCTTTATGTGGACGAAGTGAATCTCCTTGATGACCATATTGTGGATGTGCTGCTGGATTCGGCCGCAATGGGAATAAACACGGTTGAACGGGAAGGGATCAGCTACACCCACCCTGCTGAATTTATCCTTGTCGGGACCATGAACCCGGAAGAGGGAGAGCTGAGGCCTCAACTTCTGGACCGTTTCGGCCTGTGCGTAAACATTACTGGAGTCAGCGATCCGGCCAAACGCGTAGAAATCGTAATGAGCCGGGCACATTTTGAAGAAGACCCTGTGGGTATGGCAAAAAAATGGAAACCAAAAGATCAGGAACTCGCCGAGAAAATAATTCAGGCCAAAGCGATTCTGCCTCAGGTCAGCATCTCCAAAGACCTTCTCCTGAAAATAGTCAACATAAGCATAGCTCTGGATGTAAACGGGCACCGCTCGGATCTTATCATGATGAAAGCTTCAAAAACCATTGCCGGATTTTACGGCCGGAAAGAGGTACAGGCTCAGGATATAAATGATTCACTTGAAATCGCTCTGGCTCATCGAATGCGGCGTCAGCCGTTTGAGGAGATGGTCATCGATCCCGGACGGATTACGGAGCTTGTCAGGCAGAAGATTGGAGATTGAGGATTTATAACAAAACAATATGGAAAGAATGAAATACAATCCACCAGTATTTCCCTTTGCCGCAATAGTCGGGCAGGAACTTCTCAAGCTGGGCCTGATCCTGAACGCGATTAATCCACAGCTTGGAGGAATGCTGATCCGGGGTGAAAAAGGAACCGCCAAATCAACAGCGGCAAGGTCATTGTCCAGACTTCTCTCCGAGATTGAAGTTGTGTATGAATGCCCCTATCACTGCAATCCTTCAAATATCCAGACCATGTGCATGACATGCAGATCCAGAAAAAACGCCGGTGAAACGCTCCACGTCGAAAAAGCCCCTGTACAGATTATCGATCTTCCCCTCAACGCAACAGAGGACCGCCTGGTAGGAGGCATTGATTTTGAGAGCACACTGCGATCGGGAACCAGAAGCTTTCAACCCGGTCTTCTTGCAGAAGCCAACCGCGGTATCATCTATATCGACGAAGTTAA
>JAQYVL010000203.1 GCA_030145525.1 Desulfobacterales bacterium | reverse complement strand
CAGGCCTCTATAAAAAATTTATAAAGAATCACAGTTGCGGTAACGCCATCCACATCATAGTCGCCAAAAATCAATATTTTCTCTCTATTTTTTATGGCTGAGCAGATTCTGTCCGCTGCAATTTCAATATCCTTGACACAGAAAGGAGAGCTTACTCTCTGAAATGATGAATCGAAAAAGGCAATCGTATCTTCCGGTGAAACGACATTACGATTTGCAAGAACAGTCGCCATGACCGGGCTGCATTTCAACCTCCGGCTGATTCGGGTTACTTCCCCCATATCCGGTTCTAATATTTTCCACTTTTTTTCCATGAAAGATCGATTACCTTATTCACCATTTTCCGACAACCTAAAAACGCTCTTTTTTTATTGATAAAATTAAAAAATTAATGCTACTCTTGCGAAATAGATTTCCTTTTCCCCTTTTTTTGCAGCTGTTCTATATAAAAGCCTCCGCGGAAATGCATCCGGTTATTTTAAGGCATAAACATCTGCTTATTCTGCGTAAAGGAATAGAAATAAATTTGGAAACAATAACAAGGTATTATCGGATAGATCGAAGGGAGATCGCCTTTTTAAAATTCATTTTGGAGGCTTATGACGGCCTGGCTGTTGTCACTACCATTGATTCTCTTGAGGGGATCATCTCCATTACAATTGCTCCGGGATGTATTCAAGACGCAGAAGAGATAATCCAGGGGCTTGAAAATGAAATCATGATTGAAAAGGTCGACAGTCTCGTAAAAAATCAAACTTTTGATGGCAAAGAAAAAAGTTCAAGGCGAGCGAATCATGAGAAATGAGGCGTAGTTAGCTTACTCACGCCTCTCGGCTACCGATGCGCTGCGCTCCACGGTAATGACGAATGATGAAGCTCAACACAGAAATTGGGCTTTTTACGAAGCCATCAAGGTTGATTTCTTTTAATCTGCCCAGTATGAGATAGTTTATGGATATCAAATATTTATTCGTAAATACGATAGGATGCCAGATGAACGTTTATGACTCCAGACGGATCATAAACGGCCTGCAATCCATCGGATATAAAGAGTCACAATCTGCTGAAAAAGCCGATCTTGTCATTGTAAACACCTGTTCGGTACGTGAAAAAGCGGAACAGAAAGCATTCAGCTTTCTTGGAAGGCTTGCTTCCCTGAAAAAGAAGAACCCGAATCTTATTATTGGCGTTGGCGGCTGTGTAGCGCAGCAGGAAGGAAAAGCCATTTTAAAAAGAGTTCCGTTTGTGGATATTGTTTTTGGGACGCATGCAATCGGGAGACTGCCTCAGCAGATAGCGGAAATTGAAAAAAATCGATGCCGGATTGTTGACGCAAAATTGTCTGATACAATTGAGCCTATCCAGCCTTCTGGAATTTCTGAAAGCAAATCTCCGGTTACCGGTTTTGTGACAATAATGCGCGGATGTAACAACTTCTGTACATACTGTATCGTGCCTTATGTAAGGGGGAGAGAAGTCAGCAGACCGCCTGATGAAATACTCAGTGAAATCAAAGCGTATGTCTCTTCGGGTATGCGTGAAGTAACCCTTCTTGGACAGAATGTAAACAGCTATGGAACAAAGGAAGATTTGTGCTCATTCTCCGAACTTCTTTCCATGGTAAATGAAATCGACAATCTTTCACGTATCCGGTTTACCACATCGCACCCGAAGGATATCTCCGAGGCTCTCATCCATTCCTTTCAAAGCCTTGATAAACTGTGCCATCATATTCATCTGCCGGTTCAGTCAGGTTCAACCCGGATATTAAAAAAAATGAACCGTAATTATACAAGGGATCATTACCTGAAAATTGTTGAAAAACTTCGACTCTCCTGTCCGGATATTGCGATAACATCGGACATGATTGTCGGATTTCCGGGTGAGACGGAAACCGACTTTAATAATACACTGGATCTTGTAAAAACAGTTCAATTCGACGGCCTTTTTGCATTTGCCTATTCGGATCGCCCAAAAACTCCTGCTGTAAAATTTTCGGATAAAATCAGTGAACCCGAAAAAAAAGAGAGGCTGCAGCGATTGCTTAATCTTCAGGAGCGGTATACAAAAGAAAAGAATGAGGCGCTTTTGGGAAAAGTTGAACCGGTTCTCGTGGAAGGGTTAAGTAAAAAACAGTCTGAAACGAATTTAGATGAGAACGGTACAGACAGCAGCTGGACAGGCCGAACATCAACCAACAAAATTGTAAACTTTTCTCTGAATGAAAAGGATATCGCAGGCTCTGGAATTGTTCCCGGTAAAACAATCGACATTAAAATTATTCGAGCGTTGGCCCATTCTTTGCGGGGCAAACCGGCTGAACACAAAGAATCATCCCATGACATAAAAGGAGAAAAGAACTATGCTGCATGAAGTTAGCATTGCAGGCCTGACACTTGACCAGGCGTCCAACACACCGATTCTGATCCTAAAGTCTGCTGATGATAAGTACTCGATTCCCATCTGGATCGGATTGCTTGAAGCGACCTCTATTGCATCGGTACTTCAGGAGATCAATTTCGACCGCCCAATGACCCATGATCTTTTCAGGAATTTTATGGGACTTATGAATGTTGATCTGGTAAAAGTAGAGGTGTGTGATCTGAAAGAAAACACATTCTACGCCAAAATCTATTTTATGTCCGGAGAAAAAAACTTTTCCATGGACGCCAGACCCAGTGATGCGATTGCACTTGCGCTTCGCTTCAAGGCACCGATTTTTGTAGATGATAAGGTCCTCAGTAAATTCAAAACAGAAGATCTGAAGCATGAAATGGTTGACGAGAGCGAAGAAGGTAAGAAGTGGGCCGAGTACCTGGAAAAGCTTTCACCGGAAGATTTCGGGAAATATAAGGTATAATTAAAAGATTTGATACCTCCCAAAACCTTCTGGAGATCCAAAAAATTTCTGCCGTACATGGCGGTGTATACTGTTTATAACCTAAAAAAGCGAGCCATAAAAAATGATCGACCTTCATACACATTCAATTTTTAGTGACGGAGTCCTTATCCCTTCCGAGCTGGTAAGACGGGCCGAAACCGTAGGGCTCAAAGCGATTGGTCTGACAGATCACGGGGATTCATCCAATATCGACTTCATTATTCCAAGGATTGCCGAGGTTGCGGATGAACTCAACAGAGTTCTGGGAATAAAGGTCATTCCAGGAATTGAAATTACCCATGTGCCGCCTCAGCTCATAGCCGGTGTTGCCGAAACAGCGCGAAAGCTAGGGGCAAAAATCATAATCGCTCATGGCGAAACCATCGTGGAACCGGTTACTCCCGGAACCAACAAGGCTGCGCTTGAGTCTGATATCGACATCCTTGCGCATCCCGGTCTTATCTCAGAAGAAGAAGTAATTGCTGCAAAAAAAAGAGGAATTCTGCTTGAGATATCCGCCCGTAAAGGGCACGCACTTACAAACGGCCATGTGGCAGGACTCGCAAAAAAGCATGGAGCCGGGCTTGTGATCAACACTGATACCCATGAACCCGGAGATATGATCGACAGCAACCAGGCGCTTCGCGTGGTTCTTGGTGCGGGCTTAACAGAAAAAGATTTCCATGCTATGCAGAAAAATGCCGAAACATTTCTGTGATGTAAAAATCAAAATTTGGTCTGACAAGTTATGATGTTGTTTAACCTGACCATATAGATATGCTATGGGTGATCTGTAGTTTTTGATACGAATCCAAATGTGAATAGCAAAGATCTATCACAGATTTTTCGATTAATTTCTTTTCAGATATCTGCAAAATAAATCACAAGGAGTTTTTAGTGCAAAATACAGATCTCTTTTGCAGATCACAAATTTAGCATTTTTCCGTATTTCATTGAGATATGCTCGGCATATCACAAAATGCTTGATTGGTGACAGCAAAGATATATACCCAGTTTTTCGATGGATTTCCTTTCTGATATCTGCAAAACAAATCACAAGGAACTTTAAGCGTAAAATGCAGATCTCTTTTGCAGA
>JAQYVL010000202.1 GCA_030145525.1 Desulfobacterales bacterium | reverse complement strand
AAATACAATGATATCCATCTGTATTGATGATAGTTTTAAGTTCATCTCAAAATATAACCATTGATTATCAGGTAAATTTTCCCTGATAATATGATATTGAGGGGGTTTTCGGGCACTTTTTCCCTGTCTCAATATCAATTTAAATTTTCGTCAATTAATTACAAAATTCATTTTTTAGTCTCATATTGGCAAGACAAACACCTATCAAAGGGATAAAGATTATCGCAAGATCGCAAATTTCTTTTGCGCCAAATTGTCTGGTTGTGATATGTCAAATTATCAAAAGCAATATTGGTATGAATCCCTTATCAACTAAATCATAACCAACTAAAAATCAAGAAGAAGTATGATAAATTCACAGCCTGTTAAGCTGCTGGATCAGACGACAGGATGCTTTCGGTAAAAAAGGATTTTAGCCGCGCTGAAAAAACCTGTGTTTCGTGGATAAGGCGATCCTTCTTTTTCACAATAAGCAGCGCCTTCAAAGCGTTTCGTCATAATAATTATTCGAATCAGTTCTCTCAGCGATCAAACGGCCTCTGAGTGAAGTCTATTGAGATCATTTGGCAAGCGTTCTTCATGAAGTGAAGCGTCAAATTTGAAACTGTCTGAGGGAGCTTGCGACCGAGTTTTTCAAATTTAGCTTCACAAATGATAGAACGCTCCAAATGTCGAGATCAACGAATGAAGAGACTCTTGATCGCTGCCCAATTGGAAGATATTTATAACAACTACAATCTACATCATCAAACTTATGAATCAGAATAAGCTATCCATTCCGGACAGACACACACATAAAACTGCGTCAGCGAATGTCTGGACACGACCCGTGATCCCTCTTTTGCTCTCTTTTATCGCGGGAATTGTAGCCGGCGAAAAACTCCCGGGGCACGACATTCTGTTTTATCCCCCTTCAATTCTCTCCTTCTTCTTTATTGTCTTTCAAATGGTTCGAAGAAAGAGCGCTCTTTTTTCGCCGCTCATGCTCTTTTTCTGTCTCGGATACATTTCCATTCAGCCCTGGACCGCTCCCCGCTTTCCGGAAAACCATATTGTTCATCATGCAGACGGCCGGAAAAGGACCATCAGAGGGGTCATCGAATCAGAGCCGATCTATAAAAACCACAGGCTAAGGTTTATTCTTCGGTCGGAAGCTTTTACCCGGGGGGATCAGACAACACCTGTCACCGGAAAACTCCGTATGACCGTTGCCGGGGAATTTCCGGACATTTCAAAGGGAGACAGAATTTCATTTCCGGCCCGCATTCGTTCTATTCGGAATTTCGGGAACCCCGGCGGATTTGACTACAGGCGGTTTATGGCATTCAAGGGGATCCGGGCAACCGCTTATACCCGTGGAGAAAAAATCGAACTCCTTACCCAAAAAAACTTCAACGAATCAGGGTTTTCGATTGAACGGTTTCGAAAGAGCTTTTCAAGAGTCATCGATGAAGCGGTTTCCGGAGAGCCAAAGCACATTCTGAAAGCGCTTATCCTGGGCAGCCGAACAGGCATGCCCGATGACCTGAGGGAAACATTTAACCGAACGGGAACCGGGCATCTCCTGGCGATTTCCGGGTTGCATATCGGTATCATCGCGACGTTTTCTTTTTTCTTTTTTTCCTGGATTCTCTCAAGGTTCAAATACTTTTTATGGCATGCCCGTGTAAAAAAAGGGGCCGCGCTTTTATCCATATTACCGGTTCTTTTTTACGGCCTTCTTTCAGGTATGTCGCCCTCTACCCAGCGTGCCGTCATCATGGTCACCATATTTCTGGTGTCATTCCCCTTTGAAAGGGAACAGGAGATCGTCAACACCATTTCAATTGCCGCCTTTTTTATCCTCCTTGTTTTTCCACCTGCTCTGTTTTCGATCTCCTTTCAACTATCATTCTCGGCAGTGCTGTCCATTGTATTCGGATTGTCAAAAATCAGACCGTACATCCAAAATAAAGAAAAACGAATTCCTCGTTCTGTTCAAAAAGTTTTACTTTTTATCGCTGTCTCTTTTTTCGCCACAGTGGGAACCATGCCGATTGTCATGTCTGTCTTTAATCAGATCTCTTTGATCGGTATACTGACAAACCTGATTGCCGTTCCAGTAATCGGCTTCATGGTGGTTCCCATCGGTCTGTTATCGGTTTTCATCTGGCCGGCAAACCATTTCGTTTCCATCGTATGCATTAAAATCTGCGGATATCTGCTTTCCGCAGCAGTTGAAATGATACGATTTGCTTCGGGCCTGCCGTTTGCCGCGGTAAAGACAATAACGCCAAGTGTTTTTGAAACAATCTGCTTCTACCTGTTGTTATGGGGAATTATGAATCTTGGCAAATCCAGCGGCTCCCTGGGTGAACACACCGAAAACCCGTATTACAAAACAGCAAAAATAATCACACTGGCAGCATGTATACTTCTGATAATTGACGCAGGCTATTGGTCCTATCATCGATTTCTCAATAAAGATCTGAGGGTGACCATGCTCGATATGGGCCAGGGCAATGCCGCGCTTCTGGAACTCCCAAAAGGATACTGCATGCTGATTGACGGCGGAGGGTTTTCCAGCAATGCCGCATTTGACGTCGGCAAACGAATCGTTGCCCCGTTTCTGTGGGGGAAAAAAATCAGGACCGTTGAAATGCTTGTCCTCTCCCACCCGAACAGCGATCACATGAACGGCCTGATTTATATAGCAAAATACTTTAATGTAAAAAACATATGGTCCAGCAATGAACCGTGCAATAGCAAATCTTATGCTGAATTTATCAAAACCATTCGGGAAAAGGGAATTGCCTATCCTTCATATTCGACAATTCAACGCAGGCAAAAAATCAATGGCATTGATTTTCATATCCTTTATCCGAAAAATGATTTTCTCTCGGCAAATGGGAAAAACAGCAATATCAATAACAACTCTCTTGTAGTCAGGGCAGGTTTCAGGTCCGTATCGTTTTTGTTTCCCGGTGACATCATGGCGGAAGGAGAGAGGGAACTTATAGCGGAACACGGGAACGAGTTAAACAGCACCATTCTCCTTGCTCCGCATCATGGCAGCCGTACTTCAAATACCGAAAAATTCCTGAAGGCGGTCAGTCCTGAGACTGTTGTCATCTCCGCAGGGTGGAAAAACAGATTCAATCTGCCCCACCCTGATGTGCTGAGCCGGTATGAATCTCTGGGAGCCCGGATTTATCAAACCGGCCTGCATGGCGCTGTATCCATCAGCACAGACGGACAATCAACGCGCATCTCCACAGGCCGGTAGAATCTCCATTATTTTTTAGCGGGTAAACCGGCTAACGGTTATAGCACACAAAATATACGAATGAACTCTCTGCGCACAACGGCATAATGAGGCGCATTCGACGGATCATTGGGCGGATCACCAAAAAAAACATTGAAACCGGATATATAATTTTATATGAATTTCAGATTAACTTGATTACTGTATGAAAATTAGGATTGACTGATGATGGTTTTCTGCAACCTCGACAATCGCTCAATTTAGGTGTAAAGAACTGCTTTTAAAACCTTACAGGAGAATATGAACATATGAACCGGCAACTTATCGGAACCTGGGAACTCATCTCTTTTGAACTGCACACCACCGGAGGGGATGAATTATCCCCCCTGGGAGACTCACCCATCGGCATTGTCATCATTGATAAAAGCGGATACATGTCTGCTCAATTAAGCCGGGGCGACCGTGCACCGTTTTCTTCAGACCCGCCGCCGCCTGAAGAAATCCAAACCGCATTCATGGGTTTTATCGCATATTTTGGAAAATACCGTATTGATGAAAAAAAACAGACTTTTACGACACGTGTCCAAGGGTCCTCCAACCCGGACTGGATTGGAGAAGATCAGATACGCTATTATGAAGTTCAGGATAACCGGCTGATTTTAAAGACCATGCCCATGAAAATAAAGGGCCTGGGCAACATTGAGGTTGTAGGCACGGTTATCTGGAAAAAAATAGAACCTGTTTAAAAAATGCAATAAGGCCCGATTCCAGATATAAAACCAACCTGATCTTACCTACGCAACACAATATATTGTGTTATTTTTTTCTTGACATACCACATATTTCGTTTTATAGCACAAAAGCAAAAAATTAGTACGTGCAACAAACCCGAATGCAAGCCTTTTGTGTTGATACCATCATTTCATGCCCATATCTGATCTGGAAGGGTTTATGAAAAAAGATTTTCTGAAACTGCAACCAAAAAGCCTCCAGGAGAATCACGTTTCTCCCATGGAGGCTTTTTTTGTTTCATACGCAAAAAAAGCATGGGGGATGCCATGGTAGCAAAAGCCGCGATAAAAAATTTTGAAGAAATAAGTACTGATCTTGAAAAATTGAAAAGTGTCGAGTTTTTTATTGACGAACTGAACCGCATATATCAGTTCAAGGTATGGGGAAACACATTAACATCAATGTTTGTTCTTGTAAGGGAAGATTCTGAAATTGTAGACCGGATTGGTGTCGGGGAAGTTTATGAAATGAAATATTACAGTTTTGACGAATCCCGGCCGGTCAAAAACTTAAACACAAAAATTAAATATTTTGATAAAATTGACCAGGGAAGGTTCAAGGGGCACTATCTTACCGGCCTTGCGGTTGTTCAGTAAACGAACATTTTACGGGATATAATATAGAAGCATATTGCTTTTTATGTGATTCCTTTTAAAAAGCAATTGATTTACTTATGCCCGTCAAATCCCGTATCTCCTCCTTTTTCTTCGAAAAAAGCATAGAAAATATCAAAAATGCGAACCCGCGAATGAAGATCTTCATTTTTCAGTTTCAATCTAAGCGAAATTATGAGAAATATATATAGATCGAACCTGTCTTAAACAGCCCACTCAACAAAAGTGAATCCCTGTCCCGAGGGATTCAGGAGAAAATGAACATGGCTTCAACTCCCTGCACTCTTTTGAGAGCGATTCCCCATGGTTTACTCGTTCTGTTTCTGCTGTTTCTTTCCTGTAACGTTTTTGCGGAACAAAAAGGGGCCGCGTACTGCAGCTTTGGCATATTCGCCTATGAAGAAGGGGACTATGAAGGCGCTGAGAAAAATTTCAGGAAAGCCCTTGAAATGAACCCGAAAAATCCCGACTATCACCATTATCTGGGCAAAACCTATATCAAAACAGGATATTTCAATAAGGCAAACGAAGAACTCAACTTTGCATTGAGATATAAATCAAAACTGGAAGGCTTAAAATATGATATGGCCCTTGTTCAGTACAGGCTCGGAGCCTATCCAGCCGCGGCAAATCTTTTTAAGAAAGCACTGAAAGAAAATCCTGCAAATGTTCTGGCACAATACTATATCGGCATCTGCATGTTTAAACAAAATATGTATAAAAAAGCCCTTGATCATTTTATGAAGGCTTCACAGCAAAACCCGAGCATCCGGGCAAACGGATATTATCATGCCGGGATGTGCCACATGCAGCTGAATAATCCTGAAAAAGCGGCTGAAATGTTTTCCCGGGCGGCTGAACACACAGAACCCGGTGACCTTAAAACCAATGCTCAAAAATGGCTGGCAGCCGCTCGCATAAAGGCCAAATCGTTTCCCGAAGTAATGCTTTACCTGAAACTTGGCGCTCAATATGACGACAATGTCGCGCTTGAACCCATTGATGAGGATATTGTCGCAGATGAGGGCGATTTTGGAGTCACAGCTTATTTTTCCGGTAAATACCGGTTTCTGGACCGCGGCAATATAACCTCGGGTGTCGGCTACACCCACTACCAGACCTGGCAGTTCGAACTTACGGAATATAACCTTGCAGGAAGCATCCCCGGTTTTTATATAAAATATCAGCGGCAGCCGCTCTTGTTCGGCTTCAGCTATTTCCCATCTTTTTACTGGCTGGATTCGGACAGCTATATGATCCGTCAGCAACTGAAAACCGATATATTCTGGGAAATCAACGAAACATTATCCAGCAGTTTTACATTGAACTACTATGGGGAGAACAACCTTATCAACATCGGAAGAACCGGCCAGATCAGAGAGCTGCTCGCTGATGTTTTTTACAGGTTTCCTGATAAAAAAGTTCTTTTATTCGCCGGGATAGGGCTGAATCACAACTCAACAGCCAGTACTGACTACAACTATGTCGGGTTTCAGACAAACCTCGGGGTTGTCTGGAACCTGCCGCATGAATTTGTCCTGTCCGCTTCCGGCAAAATCAACCTTAAAAAATACCAGTATGCCGATTCCGGCTATAATGAAAAGAGGGATGATACAAAGTACGATTTTGCTTCTTCCCTGTCGCGCCCTGTCGTTTATGACTGGCTGAGGGGGATTCTCGAATACCGGCATATCCGGAACGATTCCGGCTTTTCGATATATTCTTACAAAAGCAGCAAGGTATCCATGTCTCTCTCGGCTGTATATTAACGGAAGAGATTTTTCTGCAACACCATTTTCAGGAGAATTTTATGAGGCACCTTAAAACAGAATCGATATTCATTGCCTTCGCGTGTATTCTCTTTTTTATTATCGTTCAACACCCGTCCTCCTGCAATGCCGCATCCTCCTCTCTCCTTCCCGAAGATATAACCGTCTCAGACCGCTTCAAGCCGGGTTACGGCCCCTCTGTAGGAAATATGATGCTGGTCCAGGGAAATGTGTTTATCATTCATACGGGAATCTCATCTGCTTTTATAGCATCAAAGGATCTGCCTCTTTACAAGGGGGATACGGTCTGCACGGAAATAAAAGCCCGCGCCCGCTTTAAGCTGAACGACGGAAGCATCATGACCCTTTCTTCTTCTACAAAACTTACCATAAACAGGAGTATATACGATCCTGAAAAAAAACGCCGATCCTCGTTCCTGAACCTTGTAATCGGAAAGGCACAATTCTGGGTTCGTAAAATATTTAAACCCAGGGAAACCGCTTTCAACGTAAAGACCGGAACTTTTGTTGCCGGTGTCAGGGGGTCGGATTTTGTAATCGAAAAAACACCCTCAAAAATAGAAATCACAACACTGGATAAAACAGCCCTTGAAATCACAGACATGAAAGATCCGGACAAAAAGCCGATGCTGCTTTCTTCCTTTCAAAAAACAAGCGCCTCGGCAGATGGTGTGCTGCATAAGCCGATAGACCTGACACCTCAGGAAATTGAAATTATCAAAAAAGACTTTTTCATGCCGGAAGATTCGGACAGCAAACCGCCTTTGGATGAAAAAAAGGAAAAAGAAGAAGGAAAAAAAGAAAAAGAACTGAAATCGGAAAAACCGGGAACCGCCCTGCCCGCAGCCACCAGGCCGGAAGAGATCCTGATATCCGAAGAAAATCTGGAAAAGCCGGAGCCGATAGATAGGCCGGAATTTGAGCCGCCTCCTGACCTTAAAGATCTGCGCAGGGAAGAACCGGATATTGTCGAAATTCCAGCAGAAGATATCGCCAGACTGCCCGGGATGCCGGGGCCGCCTCGGTAACAGATCGGTAAAAAAAAAGGAAAACCAACGTAAAAACAGCAAGGAGACAAAACAGCATGCTTCATCACAGAATAAAAACCGGTTTTTCAATGACTCTCCTGTATCTGATCTTCTTTCTGTTTTTCCTGCCGGCTGCGCCTGCGGTTGCCGTTGATTATTATGTGGGCCCCAGCGGTTTCGATGGCCCCGCAAACGGGTCATCTGCAAGTCCGTGGAAAACCATTCATTATGCCATATCAAAAATTTTAACCGATAATAATGTGCTCCATGTATTGCCCGGCACTTACAGTGTTGCAAACGGTGAAGACTTCACCAGCGTGGGAAACCCGCTTACCATCGCATATAACAATATACAGATTCTTGGAGACACTTCAGGGGGTGTGATCCTGGATGGAACTGACGGAGTAGACTGGACAGCCGGGTTGGTGGTTGGAACCGGTGTCACCGGAGTCATCATCCAGGGTCTTGAAATCCGAAACTTTACAGAAGAAGGGATTAGAGTAATCGGCAGCAGCCCCCGGATTGAAAAGAATAAAATTTATGACAATTCAACTGGTATTCTTGTTGACGCGAACATTGCCAGTGCCTCTCCGACTATTATTAACAACCTGATTTACGCGTCTGTGTCAAGCGCTATGACCCGTGGAATCTATATTTATGGATACGACTTTGGAAGTTTGTCCGAAATCTTTCACAACACCATTGACGGCGGATCAGGAGACGGCGTTTATCTGGATCAAAATAACGGAGCAATCAGTCCTTCCATCCGGTTCAACAACATCACCAACTTCGGAGG
>JAQYVL010000201.1 GCA_030145525.1 Desulfobacterales bacterium | reverse complement strand
TAGATTTTGAATATGGGCCCGCACCTGTTTTGCATGGGTTTCGAGGAACTCCTCCTGTTTCGACTCTGTCTCAGCTTCAAGTGAATCCAGATACGCTGAAAGGGGAACTTTCGCATCGATTATAATCAGACGGTTGCCTGGAAGCCGGACGATCATGTCCGGTCGTTTTTGGGTGTTCCCGGCCATGGTGGAGGGCTGCTCGATAAAGTCACACCGATTTTGCATACCTGAAAGTTCGGCCGTACGTTTCAGGGTTATCTCTCCCCATCTCCCCCGTACATGAGGAATTCGAAGGGCTGTTGCGAGTCTTCCGGTTTCTTTTTGCAGAATATTTTGGGAAGCGGCAAGCGTTTCCACCTGACGGTAAAGGCCTCCATAAGCCTTTTCCCTTTCACGTTCCATGGCGGTTACCTGCCGGTCATATCGGTCAATGGCTTCCCGGACCGGTTTCACAATATCTCCTATTGCTTTGCTTCGGGAGTCAAAATCGGTTCGGGCGGCGGTGATATATTCGGAAAGGGTCATTTTCGCCAGATCTAAAAATGAGCGATTGTTTTCTTGAATTGCACCTGCCGAAATCGCACGGAATGAATCTGTCATGCTCTTCCGGACATCTTCAAGAAGGAGGATTTTTTCTTTTGCCGCAGCATGGGCATTCGATATCTGCAGAAAATTATCGTTCATGGTCTTTAGATCCTTTTCTGTCCGGGAAAGGGCGTTTTTGAGCAGTCTGGTTTCCGATCTGTATTTAAAGCGGGTGAAAATATGGCCGATGAGGATGCCGGCACCTAAAGCGATGCTGAATATAATAATATATTCCGTGTTAATCTGCATAAAAATATTTTTATTTCTCCCTGGTGTATGTTCCGCTTTTTCCCCCGGTTTTTGACAGGAGAACAATATCTGAAATCTTCATTCCTTTATCGAGTGACTTGCACATATCATAAATGGTGAGTGCTGCTACCGAGACAGCGGTAAGCGCTTCCATTTCCACGCCTGTTTTTCCGGTCAGGCGAATTTCAGAAACAATCCGAATAGATGCGGTTTTACGGTCCGGAAAAAAATCGATTTTTGCATGGGACAGGTTTAACGGGTGGCACATGGGGATCAGGTCAGCGGTTTTTTTTGCCGCCATTACACCGGCAATTCTTGCGGTCTCCAGAACATTTCCTTTTTTAACATGCCTGTTTTCGATTTTTTCAAATGTATCCCGATTCATGGAGATGATTCCCTGTGCCGTCGCACTTCTTACGGTCGGCTCTTTTTCCGTAACATCTACCATTCGGACATTTCCTTTTTCATCAAGATGGGTAAAGTTTGGCATATTCATGGCTTTTTACCTCGAATAAGGGCTTCGGCTTTATCCAGATCCTCAGGAGTATTGACGTTAAAAAAGGAGATAAGATCAGGATCTTTTTGAAGCAGTTTTTTTTCAGATATTTTTTTAACAGGCATCTTTTTGAGGCATCTCATAGTTTTCAATTTTTCGTGATTCAAGCAGTGTTCTAAATGTTTCAGGCAGTTTTTCGAGTAGACCGCGCACATGGGTTCCAGGCCGAGACTGGTTTCCGGTATGATCAGCTCTGACTTGTTGTCTATACCTGCGAGAATGGTTTCAACAAGTTCTTTTTTTAAAAAAGGTGTATCACAGGCGGAGACAAAGGCATGTTGATGTTTTGAATAGAAAAGTCCGGTATGAATCCCGGTCATGGAACTTCTGATTGGATAAATATCCATAACAATCTCAAGGTCCCAGTCGAGGTATTCAATCGGATCATTTGTAACCAGAAGGATTTCCTCAAACAGCTCTTTGTATACATTGTAAATATAACTGAGGAGCGGTTTCCCCATGATGGGAAAAAGCGCCTTGTTTTTTCCGTCGAAACGGGTGCTGAGTCCTCCTGCAAGAATTACCCCGGTGCAGGCATGTTTCATAGATATGGGACCTCGTCTTTTATTATTAAAAGAGCTTCAACTGTTCCTGATATAGAAAAAAAAACAGGCAAAAGCAAGGCGCTTTGATCGCAGGATAAGGTAATATCGTTCACAGCCGTATTTTATGTATAATATTTTAAGTGTCAATTCCTATGGTTTCGTGATATATAGGACCGGTTTGGTTCTCTTTATAAAAAAGGTTACACACACCATTTGCGGAGAAAAAAATAGATGGAAAATCGTCTGAAAATTTTGGATGCAGGTGATATTGATCGGATTATTATCCGAATGGCCTACGAAATTCTTGAGACCCATAAGGGTACGGAAAACCTGGCGCTGATCGGGATTCATACCCGCGGGGTTTTTCTGGCCAAACGGATTCAGTCCAAGATTCTGAAAGCAGAGGGGATCAAAGTGCCTGCAGGGGATATGGATATCACCCTTTATCGCGACGACTGGACCATGATCAGTTACAATCCGGTTGTTAAGGCTACGGATATATCTTTTTCCGTTGATGGGAAACAGATCGTGCTTGTTGATGACGTTCTCTTTACCGGGCGTACGATCAGGTCGGCTATGGATGCTGTAATTGATTTCGGCAGACCGGACCGGATTGAACTGGCTACCCTTGTGGATAGAGGCTTTCGGGAATTGCCGATTCAGGCCGATTATGTAGGGAAATTTGTTAAAACAAATCGATCCGATCGGGTGAATGTGCTTCTTTCCGAAAACGACGGTCAGGATATGGTTGTCATCGAGCAGGGGGAAGTCCATGGGGGCTCGTGAGCATAAAAAACAGTCTCCCCGAAAACTTCGGGTAGGGATTTTGTCTGTTTCTACCACAAGAAGCCTGGCAGATGACAAAAGCGGTCACTGGATTCGAAAAGCAGCAGTAAAAGAAGGCCACCAGATTATTTGCCATAAGGTTATACCGGATGATGTCGAAGTGATTTCAGAGAAGGTAATGGGGGTATGCACCGAATTATCTCCTCAAGCCTTGCTTCTTACAGGTGGAACCGGAATCAGCAGCAGGGATGTTACCATTGAAGCGGTTCGGCCCCTGTTCAAAAAGGAACTTACCGCATTTGGGGTGATATTCTCTCAGCTCAGCTTCGAAGAGATCGATTCGGCCGCAATCCTGTCCCGTGCGACCGCTGGAATTCTCGGCAGCACTGTAATTTTTTGCATACCCGGCAGTTTAAAGGCGTGTAAGCTTGCCTGCAACGCACTCATTTTTCCTGAACTGGGACATATTGTAAAGCATATTCAAGACGGCTGAGTAATTATTTTATAATTTTCAGACGATGCGTTTCGCGTACTTTTTTCCATAATTCTTTGATAATGATCTCTGCTGCATCACGATCATCCGGATTTTTTATTTTTGACTCATAACTGCATGACCTGAAGAGGCTGTCGTTGCCTTTCAGTAATCCGAATTTCGCTATGACATACCTCCCGAAACGGGGATAAAGCGACTCCATCTCAATTTCCGTCATATTGGCCACAGTCACTTTATCTTTCAGGCCCATAATATTGATAAGTCTTTCAACCGCCTCATCAATCGTCTGTGGAAAATCCGGGATTCCGTCCTTTTCTTCCCGCGGTCTTAAATCCTCGGCTTTTTCCGATCTTCCCGTTTCCATCAGATTCAGATAAAACAATGCTTCAATAATATCAGCCACAGCCTGATAAATATTCGGATCGCCGCTGGCTCTTGGCCCCGCTACGTTAAGGGTCTCAATGCCATTTTTCAGTATCCATGAGTTTATGTCGCGGGCTGCATCAAATGAAGTGGTTTTATTCAGATCTGTATGAAGAAAGGGACGGGAATGTTTTTCGGCAAGCTCCCGGGTAAGTTTGGAGCCGCCTGCAAGTTCCCCGTGGGAAAAAATCAGGGTTCCATCGGAATCGATAACATTCTGTTCCGTGCGTCTTGGATAGCTTGATGAAGCCATCTCTTTCAGCTTGTATCTCTCAGGCAGCGGACCTGCCTCTGTCAAACGGCCCTTTGGCAGCCAGCCACCATGGGGGATATCGAGTTTTATAGCGGTATCCAGGGCGGCCTGATCGGCACCGGTCTGCCCTCCTGATATAATTTTTTTAATCATACTCTTTTTTGTTTTAAAATTTGAATATTCGCAAGAGAAAAAAGGAAATTTTTGCTCGGGATATAACACAGAATGATGTTGCTTTTCGAACAGGATACCGATTTTTTAGTAAAAATAAATTCATATGAATAAAATTGTCTCTTGATCAAACCTTGCATTTTTATTATTGCGGTTATTCAGCGGCATATTTTTTAAAATTGGTTTGGGAAAACCTGTTGAAATCCAGACGGATTTGATTTGAGAGGAAAAATGACTGAGAACAAGAGTCCGATTATCATCGGAAGCGATCATGCAGCCTTTCCATTAAAAGAAAAGCTGAAACAGTTTATTGTTGAAAAGGGCATTGAAATCCAGGATGCAGGCACTGATGGTGAAAGCTCGGTCGATTATTCGGATTTTGGGATAAAGGTTGCAATGGCGGTATCCAAAGGAGAGTATAAACGGGGGATTCTGCTCTGCGGTACAGGTCTGGGCATGTCCATGGTCGCGAATCGGTTCCCTCATGTGCGGGCTGCTCTTTGCAGTGATCTGTTCTCCGCAAAAATGAGCAGGGAACACAATGATTCAAACATCCTGGTTCTGGGAGGCCGGATTGTGGGTGAAGCCCTTGCGATAGAACTGGTTAAGGCATGGCTTGAAACGCCTTTTGAAGGCGGGAGGCATCAACAACGTCTGGATAAGTTTGATACGATAAGATAGTTTTCGAATATTTTATGACAAGAAGGTGATTTTTCGTGTACCATGCAGCCAAAACAACATAACCAATAAGGGAAATGCGATTTGAATTTAGGTATCATAAAAAAAACAGATCCTGAAATTGCACGTGCAATTTCAGATGAGCTTGAAAGGCAGAAGTACAACCTGGAACTGATTGCTTCGGAAAATATAGTGAGCCCTGCTGTGATGGAGGCGCAGGGCAGTGTAATGACGAATAAATATGCGGAGGGATATCCGGATAAAAGATATTATGGAGGCTGTGAACAGGTAGATATCGCTGAGAAGCTTGCCATCAGCCGGGCAAAAGATCTGTTTCAGGCGGCCTATGCCAATGTTCAGCCCCACTCAGGCTCTCAGGCCAACATGGCTGTGTATTTTGCTCTGCTTCAACCGGGAGATACCGTTCTTGGTATGGATCTGGCGCACGGAGGCCATCTTACCCACGGAAGCCCGGTCAGTTTTTCGGGTAAAATTTTTAATTTTATCCATTACGGGGTAAGAAGAGACTCCGGGACAATCGATTATGATGCAATGGCTGACCTGGTTAAAAAACATCGTCCAAAATTGATTGTCGCGGGTGCCAGTGCCTATCCGCGGACTCTTGATTTTGAAGCATTTTCAAATGTGGCTTCTTCGGTTGGAGCCTATCTTATGGTAGATATGGCCCATATCGCCGGACTTATCGCAGCAGGGGTTCATCCGTCTCCGATTCCGCATGCGGATGTGGTAACCACGACAACCCATAAAACACTTCGGGGGCCTCGCGGCGGAATGATCCTGGCTGGAAACAATTTTGGCTCCAAATTGAACAAAGAGATTTTTCCCGGAATCCAGGGCGGCCCTTTAATGCACGTCATAGCCGCAAAAGCGGTCGCATTCAAGGAAGCGCAAACAGAAGGGTTTGTTTCCTATCAGAAATCCGTCATTGAAAACGCACGGGTGATGGCTGATTGCCTGCTTGCCGAAGGTGTAAATCTTGTGTCCGGGGGTACTGATACCCACTTGATGCTTGCGGATCTGACCAGTCTGAACATCACCGGAAAGGATGCCGAGGACGCACTGGGAAGGGCCGGCATTACCACAAACAAAAATGCGGTTCCGTTTGATTCACAGAAACCATTTATTACGAGTGGAATTCGCCTTGGTACCCCGGTTCTCACTTCAAGGGGAATGGGACCGGAAGAGATGAAAAGAGTCGCAGGCCTCACCGTTGAGGTTTTAAAGAACAGCCGCAATGAAGATGTCATCAGTCGAACAAGGCAGGCAGTACGTGAGCTCTGCGAAACCTTTCCGATCTATGAGAATATGGAGGTCTAATTATAATCATGCCTGAAAAAATCTCGCGCCCTGACTGGGACGCATATTTTATGGATATTACATTTCTGGTTGCAAAACGTTCCACCTGTACCAGGCGGAATGTAGGCGCTGTGATCGTGAAAGATAAACGGATACTTGCAACAGGTTATAACGGCGCTCCGAGCGGAATAGAGCATTGTATCGATATCGGATGTCTAAGGGAGGAACTCAATATCCCTTCCGGCGAAAAACATGAACTCTGCCGGGGTATTCATGCTGAACAGAATGCAATTGTTCAGGCCGCTTACCATGGTGTTTCAATTAAAGAATCAGCACTCTATTGCACCAATATGCCTTGTTCCATATGTGCTAAAATGATCATCAATGCCGGCATTAAAAATATTTTCTATCTGAACGGATATTCTGATAAAATAGCAGAAAAAATGCTTTTGGAGGCTGATGTTGACTTGATAAGACTTGACACTACAAGCATGCAAGGGGGAAATTCATGAAATGTCCATTCTGCGGCGAAACCAACAACAAGGTTATTGATTCCAGGTTAAGCAAGGACGGAAACGTTATTCGGAGACGCAGGGAATGTATTGACTGTAGCAGGAGGTTTACAACCTATGAGCACATAGAAGAAATTCCGGTCATGATCATTAAAAAAGATGGGCGTCGTGAGGTTTTTAATAAGGAAAAGGTCCGTACCGGCATGCAGAGAGCCTGTGAAAAGCGGGAAATCAGCATGAATGTGATTGAGCAGTTTATTGAAAATCTGGAGCGTGACCTCCGGGAAACAGGTGAGAAAGAGATTCCGTCCAGCCGGATAGGGCAGATGATTATGGGTAAGCTTCATGAGCTCGATGATGTCGCATATGTCAGATTTGCATCTGTTTACCGTGAATTCAAGGACGTTAATGATTTTGTTTCGGAGTTGAAAAGCCTTCTGAGTAAACAGTAAAATCGGGGTTGACCAGTACGCCTCGGCCTGGTTTTTTCAAAATGAATGATCGATATTTTATGAAAATGGCTTTGGCCCTGGCTGAAAAGGTGCGTGGATTTACCTCTCCAAATCCCAAGGTTGGCGCTGGTGTGGTTCAGGAGGGCCGGGTTGTCGGTAAAGGATGGCATCAGAAGGCCGGAAAAGCCCATGCTGAAGTGAATGCTGTTGATGATGCCGGGTCCCTCTCAAAAGGGGCAACGATTTATGTGACCCTTGAACCATGCAATCATACCGGACGGACTCCCCCCTGTACAAAAAAAATCATTGATTCCGGAATTAAACGGATAGTTGTTGCAATGAAGGATCCAAATCCGGATGTAACAGGCGGCGGTATTGATGTTTTAAAAAAAGCAGGCATTCAGGTAACCCAAGGGTTATGCGAAAAACAGGCTGAAAAACTGAATGAGATTTTTATTAAATATATACGGACAGGACAGCCGTTTGTTATTTTGAAAACCGCCGCAACTCTTGACGGGCGAATTGCAACCCATACAGGAGATTCAAAATGGGTGACAGGTGAAGCCGCCAGGCGTTTTGTTCATAAAATTCGTCATGAAACAGATGCCATTATGGTTGGTATCGGTACTGTCAAAGCAGATAATCCAAGTCTGACTGCCCGGCTGTCGGGAATGAAAGGGCGTGACCCCCGGAGAATTATTCTGGATACGAGGCTGTCCATACCCCTTGATGCCCGTCTGATACAAATTAAATCCGATTCCGATACGATCATTGTTTGCGGAAAGTCTGCTTTAAAAGAGAAGAAGGAAGCCCTGAGAAAAAAAGAGGTTAAAATCGTTGAAGCCGGAGAAAAAGATGGCGGAATCGATCTTTTAAACCTGATGCCGATTTTAGGAGATATGGGTATAACCAGCCTTTTGATTGAAGGGGGCAGCCGGGTGGTTCAATCCGCGCTTAACTCCCGTATTATTGACAAGGTGCTTTTCTTTTATGCCCCGAAGATTCTTGGCGGTGATGATGGAGTCCCCATATGCAGGGGATCGGGGCCGGATAAAATGAATCAGGCCTGCCAGGTGAGAGATATGGTTGTAAAACGGTTTGAAAATGATATTCTGATTGAAGGATACCTTGTTAAATGATGGATTAGGTATTATATTAGGGGTTACGCTAAAATCGGCCTGTAAATGATCTGGCAAATTGAAGGTTCGATTTTTGTTTAAATTTAGTAAGTTTGGAAAAAATATCTTTTGATAGCTGCCGCCGAGGGCAACAGGAACGGATTAAAACATGTTCACAGGGATTATAGAGGGGCTTGGAACAATTATCGGTATCCGTTCCTCGGGCCAGGGCAAGCGATTTACGATCGAAGCCGATTTCAGCCTTGAAGGGATGGGAATTGGTGACAGTATTGCCGTCAGCGGGGCATGCCTGACAGCGGTTGTGATTCGAGGGAGCCGGTTCGAGGTTGATGCGGCACCTGAAACACTTTCCCGAACTATCCTTGACCAGGCCGGCATCGGAGAGAGGGTTAACCTTGAGCGTGCGTTGCGTCTGTCGGATCGTTTGGACGGGCACTTTGTTTCCGGGCATGTCGATGGCGTGGGAAAGATAAAAAACAAACGATCCATGGGCAATGCCATCATCATATCCATCAGTGTGCCTGAATCTTTTTTGCGATATATGATCCAAAAGGGATCGGTGGCTGTTGACGGAATCAGCCTTACGATCAACGAGCTGCACCCTGATGGTTTTGAAGTGAGCATCATTCCGCATACTGCCGGATTGACAACAATCGGGTTTAAAAGAGCAGGAGAATGTGTCAACATTGAAACCGATATGCTGGGAAAATATGTTGAACGGTTTATATCTGTAAAACCGGCCTCAGACCAGGGAGATAATGTCAAAGGTTCGGTTATTGATATGGAATTTTTATCAAAATCCGGATTTCTTAAATAGACCGCCGGATTATTGTTTTAGTTTAATTTACAGGAGTTTAATTTAGAGAAATGCCACTTATTACAATCGAAAAAGCCATTGAAGACATCAGAGACGGAAAAATGGTGATTCTTGTTGATGATGAAGACCGTGAAAATGAAGGTGATCTGACAATGGCTGCTGAAAAGATTACCCCGGAGACCATCAATTTTATGGCTAAATATGGCCGGGGCCTGATCTGCCTTTCCATGACAGGTGAAAAAGTTGATAAACTGCGCCTGCCCATGATGGTGAATAAAAATACATCTCAGTTTGAAACGGGATTTACCGTGTCTATTGAAGCCATGCATGGTGTAACGACCGGAATCTCTGCGGCTGACCGCGCCACAACCATTCTTACGGCTGTTGCAGATGACGCAAAACCGAGCGACCTTGTTCAACCCGGCCATATTTTTCCTCTGCGGGCGAGAAAAGGAGGGGTCATGGCACGGATTGGGCAAACTGAAGGCTCGGTGGATCTTGCCAGGCTCGCAGGTCTGAGACCTTCCGGTGTGATCTGCGAAATCATGGATGAAGACGGGAGCATGGCAAGGATGCCCACTCTCGAAAAATTCAGTGAAAAGCATGGTCTGGGCATCTGCACGATCGCGGATCTTGTTGAATACCGGACACGTACAGAATGCTTTGTCCATAAGGCCGTTGAAACAATAATCCCAACCGGGCATGCCGGTGATTTCCGGATGATTGCATATAATAACGATCTGGATAACCTCCTCCACATCGCTCTGGTAAAGGGAGAACTGGATCCTGAAAAACCGGCGCTTGTCCGTGTACATTCTGAATGCATGACCGGTGATATATTCGGCTCCATGAGATGTGACTGCGGCAGTCAGCTTTTTAAAGCCATGGAGATGATGGAGGCGGAAGGCTCGGGGGTTCTCCTTTACCTGCGTCAGGAGGGCAGGGGGATCGGCCTCGTAAACAAGCTCAAGGCTTATGAACTCCAGCGGCAGGGGCTTGATACTGTTGAAGCCAATGAAAAATTGGGATTTAAAGCAGACATTCGGGATTATGGGATCGGCGCGCAGATACTTGTTCATCTGGGTGTGAAAAAGATGAGGCTTTTGACCAATAATCCGAAAAAAATGATTGGGCTCGAAGGATATGGCCTGAGTGTTATAGAGCAGGTACCGATTGAAACGGAACCGAATGAATATAATAAAGGCTATCTGGAGTGCAAGATGCTTAAAATGGGACATCTATTGAATTTCGATAAGGAGTAGGGAGTTAACAATTAAATTTTATCTGGAAATATTATCGGAAGGGGAAAGAATAAATGCCTAAAATTATTGAAGCAAGCCTTAAAGCAGATGGGAAGAAATTTGGAATCATTGCCAGCAGGTTCAACGATTTTATCACCGACCGACTTGTTGGCGGCGCTGTTGACGCTCTTTTGAGAAGCGGCGCACAGGATTCTGATATTGAAATCGTCAAGGTGCCGGGCGCTTTTGAAATTCCGCTTCTGGCCGGGAAAATGGCGAAAAAGAAAAAATATGATGCCATTATCTGTCTCGGTGCCGTGATTCGAGGCGCAACCCCCCATTTTGATTATGTCAGTGCCGAGGTATCCAAGGGGATTGCAATGGTAAGCCTGGAATCGGCGATACCGGTTATTTTCGGTATTATCACGGCTGATACAATCGAACAGGCTATCGAACGAGCGGGAACAAAGGCCGGGAATAAAGGCTGGAGCGCCGCAATATCGGCAATCGAAATGGCTAATCTTATGGTAGCTGTGGATCAGGCATAATCTTATGGGCACCCGTCGTCAGTCAAGAGAGTTTGCAATGCAGGCCCTTTTTGACATAGACATGAACAATGATGATTCAACGGTGCGATTTGATTTTTTTTGCCGGAATTTTGATCCCCCCCGGACTGTCATGCCGTTTTTGAAAAAGCTGTTCAAAGGTGTATTGGCGCATAAGGCTGAGATTGATTTACTGATAGACCGTTTCTCAAGCAACTGGAAACTTGATAGGATATCCTGTGTTGACCGGAATGTCATGCGAATTGCAATTTATGAGATGCTCCACTGCAGCGATATTCCTGCCAAGGTATCGATCAATGAAGCGATTGATGTCGGAAAGAGATTCGGAACCGATGAATCAGGGGCCTTTATCAATGGTATACTGGACAGTATCCGCAAACTTGTTGAAAAAAAAGAGGATACTGATGAATAATTGGGACAGTCTCGTAAAAAGTCAAAATTTTGATGGCAAAGAAAAAAGTTCAAGTTCAAGGCGCGCAAATCTTGAGGAATCCCGTGCCAGCGGTAGCCGAAGGCGTGTGTAGTTAGCCTACTCACGCCTATCGGCTACCGTTGCGCTTCGCTTAACGGTACTGACGAGAGATGCAGCGCAACGCCGAAATTGGACTTTTTACGAAGCCATCAATTGGGAAAGAAATAATTCATGCAGTTAACCGTAAAAAATGGAGCGTAAAATGGAAGCGAGAAAAATTTTTCTAAGTGAAGATGAGATGCCTCGACAGTGGTACAACATACTTGCAGACATTAAAATGAATCCGCCGCTTGGCCCTGACGGAAATCCGGTCACTCCGGATAAACTTGCACCGGTTTTCCCCATGAATTTGATCGAACAGGAGGTAAGCACGGAAAGATGGATCGACATCCCGGAGCCTGTTCTGGACATTCTTAGCATGTGGCGGCCTTCTCCTCTGGTGAGAGCGTTGTCACTTGAAAAAGCACTGGATACCCCGGCGAAAATCTACTTTAAAAATGAGAGTGTCAGCCCTCCGGGCAGCCATAAACCCAATACAGCCGTTGCTCAGGCTTATTATAATAAAGAGTTTGGAATTGAAAAAATAACCACCGAAACAGGCGCAGGTCAATGGGGAAGTGCGCTCTCTTTTGCCTGTGCTCAGTTTGGGATTGAGTGTAAAGTCTATATGGTCAGGATTAGCTTTGATCAAAAGCCCTATCGGAAGTCGATGATGTCAGTATGGGGCGGGAAATGTGTCGCCAGCCCGAGTACCGAAACCAAGGCCGGGCGTGATGTGCTGGAAAAAGACCCCAATACGCCGGGCAGTCTCGGTATTGCTATTAGTGAAGCCATTGAGGCTGCGGTTACGGATGAAACCGGGAAAACCCGATATTCCCTCGGGTCTGTCCTGAATCATGTTATGCTGCATCAGACCATCGTCGGGCTTGAAGCTAAAAAACAGTTTGAGAAAATCGGAGAATACCCGGATATCATTATCGGCTGTGCGGGCGGAGGAAGCAACTTTGCAGGCATCGCCTTTCCTTTTGTCCATGATAAGATAAATGGGAAAGAAATTGAGATCTATCCGGTTGAACCGGCTGCATGTCCGACGCTGACCAAAGCGCCTTTTGTTTATGATCATGGTGATACGGCTAAGTATACACCCCTCCTGCCCATGTATAGTCTGGGACACGCATTTGTACCTCCGCCTTTTCATGCCGGAGGATTGAGATATCATGGTATGGCCCCGACTGTAAGCCAGCTTGCAGTGGAAGGAATCATAACTCCCAAGGCGGTTACGCAGCTTGATGCTTACAAGGCGGGAATGATTCTGGCAAGATCGGAAGGGATTATCCCGGCGCCGGAGACGAACCATGCCCTGGCGTGCGTCGTGGATGAAGCCAGGAAAGCAAAAGAAGAAGGCCGTGAAAAAGTAATCCTGTTTAACTGGAGCGGCCATGGATTGCTGGACCTTATGGCTTATGATAAGTATTTTTCAAACGAGTTGAAAGATTTTGAATTGACCGAAGAAGAGATGCTCGAGTCCGAAAAGGTGTTTGAGAATTACCCGAAGCCTGAATTGATTAAAAGCCGCTGAGCAGACGGCTTACCATAAACTTTAAAGCGGTAGGCCTGTTTGCTTCGTGCGCGTGAGGTTTGAAATACAAATCGCGATGAACCGGAATCAGCAGTTTTTTGCGGATTCCGGTTCATCTTATTTGCCATGACAAAAGACAGAGACAATGAAATCCGCCGGTGCCCAAGGCTTGGAGGGCAGGTGTCCTTCTCATACTGCATGGAAGGAAGTGAAAGCAAACTTCCATGCTGGAAGGTGATCGACTGCTGGTGGGAAATTTTCGATGTAAAAACATATTTACAGGAGAAACTGTCTGAAGAAGATTTCCAAGAGCTTTTAGGCAAAAAGCCCAAACCCAAAATAACAAGCATTCTGGAAATGATTGAAAAGGCAAAAAACAGATAGTCTATCAATGACTGCAGGAGGTGAATTTGATTATTAAGGAACTGGCTGTCGGGCCGATTATGGCGAATTGTTTTATCGTGGGTTGTGAAGATACGCATAAGGCTGTTGTCATCGATCCGGGAGACGAGTCGGATAGAATACTTCTTTCCCTTGCGGAATCAAAACTGACTGCAAAATATATTATCAACACACATGGCCATTTTGATCATGTTGGAGCAAATAGAAAGATGAAGGAAGCCACAGGAGCTGAACTGATGATTCATCCTCTTGATGCTCCCATGCTGGAGCATTTGACATCCGCGGCTTCATCCTTCGGACTTTCGGCTGAAAGCTCTCCGGATGCAGACAAGGAGATTGTCGACGGTGATATCATCTCTTTTGGAAAGATCGAGCTGAAGGTTATCCATACACCGGGACATTCGCAGGGAGGCGTTTCTTTGTATACCACAGGTCATGTTTTTGTGGGAGATACTCTTTTTGCCGGCTCGATCGGCCGGACCGATTTTCCCGGCGGGGATTATAATACTCTCATTTCCAGTGTTCAAAAACGTCTTTTCCCGTTGGGAGATGATACAAGAGTGTATTGCGGGCATGGACCCCAGACAACCATCGGTCAGGAAAAAAAGTTTAACCCTTTTGTGAAAATATAATAATGCCTGAGGCGAATTCATGCCCCTATCAATAAGACTGGCGTATGGAAAAGGCTTTCTGGATCTATCGCTTGATGAAAAGCACTTTGATGTAACGACCCTGATTCCCGGGAATCAGGCAGGGCTCGATATGCCTCTGGAACGTTTCATGGAAAGGGCTTCCCGCCCGGCAGGTGTATTGCCGCCGGCTGATCTTGCGGCCAAAAAAGACAAATCTTCCCCTAAAGTCGTTATTGTGATTTCCGACCATACGCGGCCGGTACCGGATCACCTGCTTGTCCCATGGATTGTTGATCATATCAGCGCGAAAGATGAAAATGTAACCATACTGGTGGGGACAGGGAGCCATCGTCCGCCCGCAAATGATGAACTTCTTCGAATGCTGGGCCATGAGAATCTGGACCGGTTCCGGGTGTTGAGCCATGACTGCACGGACAGCTACAGGCTGGCAGCTGTCGGTACAACAAAATGCGGCGGAATATGTCGGCTGAACCGGGCATATTGCGAAGCCGATATTCGAATTGCAACCGGCTTTATCGAACCCCATTTTTTTGCCGGATTTTCCGGCGGAGCCAAGGCGATTATGCCGGGCATAGCGGATATCGAAACGATTCGCCATTTTCACAGGGCCAAGCTGATTGCTCACCCGGGTGTCACCTGGGGAGAAACAGCCGACAATCCGTTACTGAATCTGGCTCGGGAAGTTGTAAGTCTCCTCCCGCCGGATTTTATTGTCAATGTATCCCTGAATCATCAAAAAGAGATTACCGAATTTTTTATCGGTGATTTTATTTCCGCTCATGAACAGGGCTGCCGCCATGTGGCTGAAGAAAGCTTTACCGCGGTGCCCCGGAAGTTTCCGGTTGTTGTCACAACCAACAGCGGGTATCCGCTTGATATGAATTTTTATCAGACCGTCAAGGGGATCTCTGCAGCAGCGGGCATTGTTGAAGATGGCGGAAGCATTATAATCGCCAGTGAATGCGGCAATGGGATTCCAGCTGAGAGTCCCTTTGAAAAGTTGCTGCTGCAGCCTCATTCCCCGGAAGGGCTGCTCGATAAAATTATGAAGAATCATGAGACAGCCTGCGATCAGTGGCAGGTGCAGGCTCTGCTGCAGATACTCTTAAAATGCAGGGTTTCTCTCTATTCTGAGCTGGATCACCATCTCCAAAAAAGAACCAGGGTTGCTTTTATTGATGATATTGAAAAAACCCTGGAATCAGAAAGATTATATTACGGAATTGAACCGCTGCCTGTCGCTGTGATGCCCCTTGGCCCTCTGACAATTCCGATTGTTGCATGAGATATTAAAATTTGATCTTACAGTTCTTGTAATTCGTTTCTGTCTTTTCTTTCCAGCAATCAACGAATTTTTATTAAAATAGCCTGAATGGACTGTTTTTAGTGACTTCAAAGATAAATCAAAACCACACGATTCCCGCCAAAATCTTTATATTTGATTTACCGATCTAAGGATGTGCAGCCAACATTGGAAAAAGAAATTAAGCATCTATTAGAGGAACTACCAATGCGATATGTTGGAGATATCTGTAATAGAAACATCTGGATTTCTGCTTTACATTTCTGGAAAAGATCTCAGATTTTCGTATCTACTGATTTACTGAGATCGGAATATCAAATCGCAGGAAACGCTTTCCCTCTTACCTCCGACACTTCGATAGAAATAATATACGAGCCCTGATGTATCATCCTCCTATCAATACGTATTTTATCTTAGTATTTCTCACAAAAACAAATTAAATTTTTCCTTGACATCACAGTTAGATCAAAATATAAATACCACATTGTGATACTTTTGACTCTCAATCAAAAAACCAAGCGTTACATACACTATCACTTATTATAAAATCATATC
>JAQYVL010000200.1 GCA_030145525.1 Desulfobacterales bacterium | reverse complement strand
AACTTATCGCCAAGGTTTTAAAAGTTTTAAATTCCGAGACCGAACCCGGGCAGATCAGCCTTGCCGTCTGTTTTGCCATGATCATAGGGATAACTCCCCTTTACAGTCTTCATAATCTTGCTGTTCTGTTTCTGGTCTTTGCTCTTCGCGTGAATCTCGCCACTTTTTTTGTTGCCTGGCCCTTGATTGCCTGTATTGGCTATATGATCAATCCAATTTTGCATGATATCGGTATTGCAGCCCTGACTGCGAAATCGCTGGAGGGATTATGGACGTCTCTTTACAACAATACGATTTTTCGTCTGGAACGGTTCAATAATTCGATCGTAATGGGGGGGCTGATTTTTTCTGCGGTTCTGTTTGTTCCATGCTATCTGGGTTCAAATTTACTCATCAAGCGCTACCGGGAAAAATTTTTGACATGGGTGGAAAAGACGAAAATTATGAAATTTCTCAAGGCAAGCAAACTGTATGGTGTTTATCAGACCGTTTCCGGGATGGGAGGTGCTTCATGAAAAAATGGATCCGGTTTCAGGGGGTGGCAGTATTTCTGGTTATCGTTGTTTCCCTTTCGATTTTTTGGATCGTGTTTGCAGACAGCCTTATTAAACGGGGTATTGAAGAGGCGGGTAGCCGGATTGTCGGCGCAAAGGTTGATTTGAAAAAAGCCGATCTGACCCTTTTCCCAATGGGGATTGAGCTGATAGGGCTGCAGGTTACAAACCCGGACGAGCCCATGAGAAATATGTTTGAAGTCGGACGCATAAGCTTCTCTCTTGAAACCGGGTACCTGTTTCAGCGAAAGATTGTCGGGGATGAGATGGCAATTGACGGCGTTCGCCTTGATACACCACGGAAGGTGTCCGGCTTTATCGAAAGAAAGAAATCAAAAAGTCCGGAAAAAAAGAGCGAAAAAAAGAAAAAAAGTTTAGTCACAATTCCTCGTCTGAGTATGGAGGATGCTCAGTCTGTTTTGAAGAAAGAAAGATTGAAGACTCTTGAGGAAGTTGCGCGTTTTCAGAAAGACATCAAAACAGAGCAGGAAGATTTGCAGAAATTACTGACGACACTGCCGGATCAAAAGAAACTTGAAGGATATAAGGAGCGTATCAACAGCCTGAAAAGCGGGGGCGGGTCGCTTGGTAGTCTTTTCGGGGCGGCAAAGGAAATTGACGCAGTTAAAAATGATATTGAAAAGGATATGAGCCTCCTGAAAGATGCCAAAAGTAATCTTCAGGGTAAGATGTCAGAGTATAAGGTAAGGTTGGAGAAATTGAAAAGCATGCCCATGGAAGATTTAAACCGTTTGAAGAATAAATATTCCATCTCATCAAAGGGACTTGAGAATATGGCGTTTCTTTTGTTTGGACCAAAGTATGGCGATTGGGTGACAAAAGGAATTTCACTTTATGAAAAAGCAAAACCATACATGGTGAAATCCGAATCTGCCGACAAGGAACCTGAGGAGTTGGAGCCAAAGCGCGGAGAGGGAGTCGATATAAAATTCAAGGAAGATAATCCGGTCCCGGATGTTTTGATACGCCTTGCCCGGGTGTCCCTTGATCTTGAAGCGGGCAGGGTTGTAGGTGAAGTATTGAATATTGCTTCGGATCAGGTTGTGCATGGCAGGCCGATTACGTTCCGGTTTTCCGGGGAAAAGATGCAGAACATGGGAAAAATTAGTGTCGAAGGCACTGTTGATCGAACAATACCTGCTCAGGCTGTGGATACGGTAACCGGGCAGTTTGAAGATTACCGATTTGCAAGTATGGATGTTTCCAGTGATCCGGCCCTGCCCATTACTCTGAAAAAGGCACTTGCGGATATTCAAGTGGGTATTAAAATAAAAAATGAACGGATAGAGTCCAGCCTGGATTCCGGTTTAAAATCAGTTGTTATTGAAACAGGTGATTCAGATGATCAGGATCCGGTTCGAGCCGCCATAAAGGATGCGTTATCCGAAATTTCCAAATTTCATATTGCGGCTGAACTCAATGGAACGCTTGAAAATTATGATATCAAGATCAAGTCAGATATAGACCGGGTTATTAAAAAAGCGATTGGCAACGTTGTTCAAAAGCAGGTAAAGTTGTTTGAGGAAAAGTTGAAACAGGCTATTTCGAAAAAGACGGCCAATCTTCTTGGTGGTCTGGATTCAAATATGGCAGGTTTTGGGTCTATAGAAAAAGAGATCGGAAATCGTCTGAATCTTGGAGATGGGCTTTTGGGGAATTTAAATCTGTTTTAATCTGTTTCGGGCACAAAAAAACCTCCGGTCTTTGATATGGCCGGAGGTTTTTGTCGGGTTCATGTAAATTCGTTATATTGCGCCTTTCAGTTTTTTTCCTGCTTTGAATTTTACAGCGTTGCGTGCCTTGATCTTAATGGTCTCACCAGTCTGAGGATTTCTTCCTTTTCTTGCTTTTCTGCGGACTTTTGCAAATGTTCCGAAGCCTACCAGGGTTACCTTACCATCTTTTTTCTTTAAAGCCTTTGTAACACCGTCAGTAAAAGAATTAAGGGCAGCAGCAGCTGCAACCTTCGAAATACCGGCATCCGTTGCCATTTTTTCTACCAGTTCTGCTTTTGTCATTTTGGTTCCCCTTTTTTAAAGAGTTGATGGTTGTAAATCCTTTATTCATAGGTCTTTACGGCAGCTTTTCCCTCATGTCAATAGGAAAATTAAGATTTTATCAAAATCAGTAAGAAAGTTGCCTTTTTGCTTGTTTTGCTGCTGAAAAATATTCGGTCAAAATGGCTGCAGACAGCTTCTTCTTATGCTGATTCGGGCGTTCGGATTCCAACCTCGGATAATCGTTTTGATTTTACGGAGGGCGGATTATAAGGAGCTTTTGGAGCATATGAACTTTCTTGACACCGGATCGTTTTTCAAACATACTTTATCTTGTAAAAAGTATGTTTCTATCCTTACTATCCATCCGTTGGTAATAATAATCCGGAAAGCATGGGGAAAATCGCTTTCTCATGACTCATTATGAATGCTGCTTAGGAAAAAGGTATTACACATGAATATCAAATCTCAGAGGTTGACAGATATTTTTGAAGCCATGGCTGACGGTATCTGCATTACCAGTCAGGAATATACCATTGAATTTATGAACAGGGCGATGGTTAAAAATTTTGGAAAAGGCATTGGAAAGAAATGTTACAAGATTTTAGAAAAACGTAATGACATATGCACTAGATGCGAAGCATCCAGAGTGTTTAAAGGGGAAACGGTCCACCAGGAAGTTTACAATAAAATAGTTGATAAAACCTATGACATCGTCGAGATGCCGCTAAAAAACGACAATGGAACCGTATCTAAATTAAGCATTTTTCGGGATATCTCACATAAAAAAAGACAGGAAGAAAAACTAAAAGATTCAGAACAGCAATATAGAAGGCTGTTTGAACATGTCGGCTGCGGCGTTTATATAAGCAGCAAGGAAGGGAAATTTCTCGATGCAAACCGTGCGCTTTTGGAAATGCTGGGTTATGATAACAAAGAGGAGTTTTTAAATATCGACATTGCGAAAGATCTTTATGTCAGATCTGAGGATCGTCAGAAATTTCGGGAAATGATAGAAAAAGACGGTCGTGTGATCGATTATGAAGTGGAATTTAAGCGTAAAGACGGCAGCACTATTCCGATGCTTCTTACCGGCCATGTGAGGCATGATGATGAAGGGAATATCATTGGGTATGAAGGAATCAATGTGGATCAGACCCATAGGAAAAAAATGGAAAGGGAGATAAGGGAGGCTCACGATTTTCTTAACAAAATTATTCAAAATTCACCGAATGCGATTATGGCTACCGACATGAAAGGGAATGTAATAATATGGAACAGGGCCGCTGAAGAGAGCTTCGGTTATAAGGCTGAAGATGTTATCGGAAAGATTAATATAAGGAAAATTTATCCCGAAGGTGGTGCAAAGAAGGTGATGCAGGTGATGAGAAGCAGTAGCTACGGGCGCTCGGGAAGACTGCGGTTTTATCCGATAGTGAATGTAAGGAAGGATGGGAGTTTATTTGAAGGGAGCCTTTCTGCTGCTATTGTTTATGATGAAAATATGAACGAAATCGCTTCTGTTGGAACATTCGTCGATCTTGAAGAAAAGATAGAAATGGAGAGAAAACTGAAACAGACACGGGAGCAGCTGCTTCAGTCCGAAAAACTGGCTGCAATGGGGCGTCTGACATCTCAGGTCGCCCACGAGCTGAACAATCCGCTTTATGGAATAATGAATACTCTCGAGCTCTTAAAGACCGAGATTTCTCCGGAAAACAGGAGAAGAAAGATACTCGATATGGCCTTGTCTGAAATCGTCAGATTGTCGGAGATATTGCGTAAAATGCTCTCTTTCTCAAAACCGGACCAGGAAAAGAAGATTCCTGTCGATATTAATACCGTTTTGGATGAAATTCTTCTTCTCCACGAAAAGCAGCTCAAAGAGCTCAATATAACCATCTCCACCATATTCCCTGAAGATAATCCGCCGGTGAAAGCTTCAAAAAACCAATTGCGGCAGGTGTTTCTTAATGTGATTGCGAATGCAAGAGATGCAATGTCTGAGGGAGGCACGTTAACGGTCAGTACTCTGAATTCTGATGACAATGAAGTAAGGGTTGAACTGTCGGATACAGGTGTTGGAATTCCAGAGGAAAATATCGGTAAGATTTTTGACACTTTTTTTACGACAAAGTCCAGTGTAAAAGGAGTGGGGTTGGGATTGTCCGTATGTTACGGTTTTATTAAGGATCATGGAGGAGACATCCTTGTAGAAAGCACCCCTGGTTCAGGGACAAAATTCACCGTTGTTTTACCTGCTTGTGAAGAAAACAATAAGGATTTCAAGGAAGGATAAATTTATTTGATTTGATAAGCCTGGCTTAACCGAGCGAGAAGTAGCCCTCAAAAATCCATTCTAAATTTATCTGAACCCAGACAGCATAATTGAAGAAAATCTTTTGTAAAAAATAAAAAATCTATAAAAACTAAAAAAAATAACTAATAAACCAGAGGAAGTCTCGGCCTAAAATCTGAAAAATTTAATTAAAACAATATCTAAAAAGATTTTATGTATTTGAATGGAATAACGCAAAAAACTTGACAAACTATAAAAACTAAAATAAATATAAAATCAGAAGCCAAAAAGGAGAGCTGAAATGGACAATATATTCACGGTAGCCAAGGCAGGTAAATACTGCAATGTTTCAACGCAGACGATAATCAACTGGATAGAGAATGGTCATATTAATGCATACAAGACCGTAGGCGGGCATCGCCGAATAAAAAAGGAAGACCTTGAGACTTTTATGAGGAAGCAAGGGATTCCGATACCAGAGAAAATGCAGACTGATGACAGGTTGAAAATTCTGGTTGTAGATGATGACCCTATTATCGTTGAAACCATTGTTCAGGCCCTCGAAGAAGATGAGTTCAACTACGAAGTGATTTCCGCATCAGACGGATTCGAAGCCGGGCTTCAAATTAATCATTTTAAACCAAATCTTCTTATCCTTGACATTATGATGCCGGATATCAAAGGATACGAGGTGTGTGAGAAAGTCAAAAGCAATCCTGAAACAAAAAATACAAAAATACTTGTTCTGTCAGCGTATCTTGATGAGGAAAGATTTGAAAAAATGAAGCAGCATGGCGCAGATGTATGTTTTTCAAAACCGCTGCCGCTGCCACAGTTGCGGGAAGAGATCGCAAGGCTGCTAGGGCTGCGTTGATTGTTAACTTAAAATTGCTCAGGAGGATCTCATGAAACTTAAAGAAGCGCTGAAAATTAAAAAATTCGTCGTAACTTCCGAGGTCCAGTCTCCAATGGGCGAAGATCCGAAAACGCTCATTGAGAATCTTAAACTCGTCAAAGGACGTGTTGACGGCGTATCTGTATCTGAGGTGGAAATAGAGGGCGTAGTCGGAGATTCAATAAAAACATGCAGCATGCTTAAAGAAAACAGGTTTGATGCTATTTATCAGACTGCCACAAGAGAGAAGAATAGAATTCAGCTTCAGAAAGATCTTATTGATGCCCATGACGCAGGCATTGAGAACCTCCTTGTGTTTACCGAAGACTACAGAATTACAGGCGACAGCCTCCAGGAAATGATGTTTTTTCACGTAGATGCCGGGAAACTGGCTTCGGTCCTTGAGCATATGCGGGAAGGACATTCAGTTGAAGGTAAGGCGCTCGAGAAAAAAGCGGAGTTTGTTCTCGGTTCAGGAGTCGAGGCAGGATGGGGTAAAAATGTACCCGATCTTGAAATGAAGGAGATGGAGGAGATGACCAAAATAGGCACCGGCTATTTTCTCACCACTCCGATATTTGACGTTGAAAAATTTGAAAAATTTTTGAAACAGGCCAACACATTTAATGTTCCGGTGATCGCCGAGGTGATGATTTTAAAAACCGCAGGAATGGCACAATTTCTTAACAGGCATTTAAAGTCCGGACTTGTGCCTGATTGGGTCATCAAGAAGCTTGCAAAGGCTCCTGATAAACAGAAAGCCAGCATTGAACTTTTTGCAGATATCGTCAACAGCCTGAAAGACCTGTGCGATGGGGTTCATATTATATCGATAGGAGGTGAAGAAAAGCTCAGGCATTACCTTGATGCTGCAAAATTAAAATAACAAAGGAGTAAAACCCTTGAAAACCATAACCCTTACTATTAACGGCGAGCATGTCAGCTGCACAGAAGGATCGAGCCTACTCGAAGCTGCACAAGGGCATGGAATTAAAATACCCACTCTTTGCCATCATCATAGCCTGAAACCAGTTGGCGCATGCCGCATGTGTCTGGTTGAAGATGAAAAAACAGGAAGAATCATTGCATCCTGCGTTACACCGGCAGCACAAAAGATGTCTGTACTTACCGAGTCGCCTCGTGTCTTAAAACACAGGCGGAATATTGTTAGACTGATGATGGCGGAACACCCTGAATCATGTATCATATGCAGCAAGGGCAACAGATGCAGTCTGAGGCAGTATGCTGCAGAGCTCGGAATAGGCGAAACCGGTCTATACCCGATACCGAACTACAGAAATATTGAACAGGCAAACCCATTTATTCAAAGGGATCTGACGAAATGTATTCTATGCGGTAAATGTATAAGGGCTGACCATGAACTGGTTGTGACAGGGGCTATCGATTATAATATGCGAGGTTTTGATTCGCGACCATCTACCCTTTTTGACCGTCCTCTTGAAAAATCGACATGTACGTTCTGTGGAACTTGTCTTTCCATATGTCCGACCGGAGCATTGTCTCCTGTTTCAATTTTTGTTGGAACACCTGAGAAGGAAAAACTTTCATTCTGCGGTTTCTGCGGTGTAGGCTGCAGACTCTCACTCGGGATATCAGACAATCAGGTTGTGGAAGTAAACCCGGCTCATATCAAAAAAAGTGTAAATGATGCGGCTCTCTGTGTCAGAGGGCATTTCGGGCATGACTTTTTAAATGTAAAACAGAGGATGACGAAGCCGATGATAAAAAAAGACGGATCTCTTTCTTCTGTTTCATGGGCTGAAGCTATCGAATTGGTTGCAGATCGGCTAACTCAGATAAAGGATAAACATGGACCGGATAGTATAGCATTTCTCGGATCCTCAAAATGTGCAAATGAAGAAAATTATCTTTTCCAAAAACTGGCACGCATTGGATTTAAAACAAACAATATAGATAACGGAGGCTATATATCAGGGCGGCTTATGCTAGATCTGATCGATACCCGGACTGATCCTGGAAGACGCTTTAATTTTTTTGCCGGTACACTTTCCGGTCTCGAAATGGCTGAAGTAATTTTCATCGCAGGTGCGGATCCGTCACATTCAATACCGGTGGCAGGATATTATCTGAAAAGAAGTGTCAAAAACGGAACTCCGGTTATCGTGGCAGACCCGAGAAAAACAGAAATGGCAGGACTCGCCTCAGTCTGGCTGCGCCTTAAGCCCGGAAGCGATCTTGAGCTTATAAATGCATTATCAGCACTAATATACAGGAAAAACGTTTACGCTGATTCGTTTATCAAAAGGTTTACGCGCGGGTTTGAAAAATACAGTGAATCGTTATCTTCCTATGATCTTGACCGTGCTGCAAGGATTACAGGTATCAGCATCCAGGAAATGGAAAGGGCTGCAGATCTTCTTGTCGGCAAAAAGATAGCATTCATGGTGGGAGACGGGATTATAAAGAACAGGTATGGAATGGAGACAGGCGAGGCTTTTTTAAACCTGGCATTGATGACAGGCAGCATAGGTTACGGAGGCGCAGGCTTCCATTTCCCTGCGAAAGAGAATAATCAGGTGGGTGCATGGGATATGGGAACAGTCCCTGACAAGCTTCCGGGAAGGCAGCCGCTTAACGATAGTTTGAGTCGCACTTCCTGGGAAAAGTTATGGGGAGGAGAGATCCCGCATGAGGTTGGTCTTGATCTTTGCGGAATGATTGAAGCTGCTGAACAAGCGAAACTCAAGGCACTTTATATTATGGGTGAAAACCCGTTGCGGAGCCTCCCGGACAGACAGAGGGTATTAAATGCTTTAGAAAAGATCGATTTTATTGTCGTCCAGGATATCCTGAATAATGAGACATCAAAACTGGCCGATGCGGTTCTTCCCGGTGCTGCATTTTGTGAAAAAAAAGGGACATTTACTAACATGGAAGGAAGGCTCCGGTCTGTATCTGCAGTTGTTGAACCGCCGGGAGATGCCAAGTCTGACTTTGAAATTATAGGGCTTGTTGCTGAAAAGTGTGGGCACACATCACTTAAATGTTCTGTAGAAAGCATAAGAGAAGAGCTGTCAAAACGTATTCCAATGTATGAAAAGGGTAGATCAAACTTTCATCCTGTATGGATAAAGGAAGCAATCGATTCAGATCCAGCTGAAGAAGATGACAGAGAAAGACTGATCTCATTTTCACAAGTTGTTACGGCTGATGAAGAAGAGGCTGACAAGGAATATCTTTTTACAGCTATAATAGGTTCAAAACGTTGTCATCTTGGAAGCGGAACAAGAACAGGATATTCACCTAGAATAAAAGCTTTCAATTTCAGCGATGCAATAGAGATTTCAGAACAAGACAGCAAGGATTTCGGTATAAGTGACGGAAACAAAGTTAGGCTTGTTTCAAGAAACGGGGCAATAGAAAGAGAGGTTTGCGTGAAAAAAAATATTGGCCGGGGCATGGTTTTTGTCCCTGCCGCATTCAATGGAAATGATGCAGGCTTACTGATTCGTTTAACAAAGCTTTTTGATTCAACCTCAGAAGGATGGAACTGCTGCCCTGTAAAGTTGGAAAAAATATAGAGGAGACATGTATGAAACCGGCGGAGATAGATAAGGAAAAGCTGTTATCAATTATTGAAGCATACAGGAATAAAAAATGGGGGCTGATTCCGCTTCTGCAGGCAATTCAGGAAGAATTCGGATATGTTCCCCCTGTTGCTGTTGAATCGGTTGCCGATGCCATGAAAATGTATCCAAGCCATGTCCAGGGCGTCATCACGTTTTATGCGGGTTTTTCCACAGAACCAAAGGGAAGATGCGTTCTTAAAGTATGTAGGGGAACAGCCTGTCACGTTAAGGGAGGAAAAAGCATTCTGAGGATGATACAAAAAGATCTCGGTCTGAAAGAGGGAGAAACAAGCATTGATTATCAGTTTACACTCGAAACCGCTGCGTGTCTCGGAGCCTGTTTCGTTGCACCTGCAATGATGGTGAACCGGGACTATTTTGGAAAACTTTCACCGCCAAAGGTGACCAGCGTACTCGAACAATACCGAAAAGACAAGGGGGATAATTGACGGTATGGAGAAGCTGAAATCGATCGGACAGCTTGAGTGGCATAGAAATAAGATAAAGGCTGATGCAGAAGGACGTGGAACAGTGGTTCATGTCTGCATGACCGGATGCCGTGCGTACGGTTCAAGTTCCGTGCGGGATGCTCTTGCTGCAGAAGTCGAAAGACAGGGACTTGCCAAAGAAGCTGAAATCCGTTCAACAGGTTGCCATGGTTTCTGTGCTAAGGCGCCTGTTATCGCAATCGAGCCATTGGGCATTCAGTATCAGGAGGTCGAGCCGGGTGATGCGGCTGAAATAGTGGAACAAACATTAAAAAACAACAGGCTAATCGACCGCCTTGCATACAGAGATCCGGCTACCGGGAAATCCATTTTTCATCTTAATCAGATAGACTTCTACAC
>JAQYVL010000199.1 GCA_030145525.1 Desulfobacterales bacterium | reverse complement strand
CAGGGCGGACACATGGAATTTTTCAAATATATGATTGATCTGTTGAAAGAAAAAGGTGCACCTCATATTAAAATTTTCGGAGGTGGGGGAGGTGTTATTGTCCCGGATGAGATCAAGGAGTTGGAGGCATACGGTGTTACAAAAATTTATTCGCCGGAAGAAGGGGCTAGACTCGGTTTACAGGGAATGATAAACCATATGGTCGAAAAATTGGATTTTTCGACGGTAAATGATATCAGCATAGATTTAAAAACACTTTCTAAGGATAACCGACTTGCGATCGCCAATTTAATTACGGCAGTAGAATTTTCAAAGGATTCTGAAAAAGGAAATCTTGAAGAAATTATGTCCGGATTGAAGGCAAAGACCGGCAGCAGAAAAATACCTGTACTCGGAATTACCGGTACGGGAGGTGCCGGGAAGTCGTCCCTTACAGATGAGTTTCTTCTACGTCTTCTTCTTGATATTCAGGATATATATGTTGCTGTCATCTGCGGGGATCCATCGCGCCGCAAGACAGGAGGAGCGCTCTTGGGCGACCGTATTCGTATGAACAGCCTTGGCAACCCGAGATTGTATATGCGAAGCCTTGCTACCCGTCAGTCCAACACCGAAGTCCCTGCTGCCATGTCTGAAGCGATCGAAGTCTCAAAAGCGGCTGGTTTCGATCTGATTATTGCAGAAACCGCGGGTATCGGTCAGGGGGATTCCAAAATATATGATCTGGTAGACATTTCAATTTATGTCATGACAAGTGAATTCGGAGCAGCAACTCAACTTGAAAAAATCGATATGCTTGATTATGCGGATATTGTGGTTGTGAATAAATTTGAAAAACAGGGCAGTGAAGATGCTCTTAGGGATGTTCGCAAACAGGTGCAGCGCAATCGAAAGGCATGGGATGACCCACTGGAAGATATGCCTGTATATGGAACAATCGCCTCGAAATTCAATGACGATGGTGTTACTGCATTTTATAACGGTATTCTTGATGCAATCGACACAAAGACCGGTGTGAAATTCAAGTCAAATTTAGCCCGGCCTGAAACCAGATTTTCTACCTCAAAAACCATTATTATTCCGCCGAAACGAACCCGTTATCTTTCCGAAATAGCGGATACTGTGCGGGCGTATCACCAGCGTACGAAAGATCAGTCGGAAATTCTTCGAAAGGAATGGCATCTCACGGAAGCTGAAAAAATGATCAGGGAAAATTGCTCTGAAAATGATATTTCAGCTCTTTTTGAAAAAGTTCATGAAGCCTATGCAAAATCAAAAGCGAATCCTGATCCCGAAACCACAGTCCTTATCGATGAGTGGGCAAGGATAAAATCAGAATACAAAGGAGATGAACTGGTTTATCATGTACGAGGGCGTGAAATTCGAGTGCCGCTTTTCACAAGATCCCTTTCAAACGTTAAGATCCCCAGAATTTCTCTGCCGGAATTTAAAGACCCCGGCGAAATTTATCGATGGATGCGAGAAGAGAATATACCCGGGCGATTTCCATTTGCATCGGGGGTATTTCCTCTTAAACGAACGGATGAAGATCCAACAAGGATGTTCGCGGGTGAAGGTGACCCTGCTCGAACAAACAGGAGATTCAAACTCCTGTCAGCAAATCATTCTGCAACCCGTTTGTCTACCGCCTTTGATTCAGTTACATTATACGGATGTGATCCTGAGATACGTCCGGACGTTTATGGTAAAATCGGAACTTCGGGCGTAAGCGTCTGTACGATCGATGATATGCGATCACTTTATGACGGTTTTGAACTTTGCGCCCCGGACACATCTGTTTCAATGACGATTAACGGCCCCGCGCCAATTATTCTGGCGATGTTCCTGAATACGGCGATTGACCAGCAGGTGGATAAATACAGGTCAGAAAAAGGGAAAGATCCTTCAAATGCAGAGTTTAAAAGCATACGGGAAACCGTTCTTTCGAATATTCGCGGTACGGTTCAGGCCGATATACTTAAAGAAGACCAGGGGCAGAATACCTGCATATTTTCCATTGAATTCGCTTTAAAGATGATGGGGGATATCCAGGAATTTTTTATTGATAACAAGGTCCGCAATTTCTATTCCGTTTCGATTTCAGGATACCATATTGCGGAAGCCGGAGCCAATCCGATCACCCAGCTTGCTCTTACTCTTGCAAACGGTTTTACATATCTGGAGTATTATCTGTCCAGGAATATGTCCCTTGACAGTTTTGCACCAAATTTTTCTTTCTTTTTTTCAAATGGAATGGATCCTGAATATACTGTTATCGGGAGAGTGGCCAGAAGGATATGGGCAATCGCACTAAGAGAAAAGTATAAAGGTTCAGAGCGGTCACAGATGCTGAAGTATCATATCCAAACTTCCGGTCGATCTCTGCATAGCCAGGAAATACAGTTTAACGATATTCGGACGACACTTCAGGCCCTTTGTGCAATTTATGATAACTGTAACAGCCTGCACACAAATGCGTATGATGAGGCAATCACTACCCCAACTGATGAATCGGTAAGGCGAGCCCTTGCCATTCAGCTTATTATAAACCGGGAGTGGGGGCTTTCCAGAAATGAAAATGTCTATCAGGGAAGTTTTATCGTTGAGGAACTGACACGGCTTGTTGAAGAGGCCGTGCTCATGGAATTTGATAGAATTACAGCCAGGGGAGGAGTTTTGGGGGCAATGGAAACAGGTTACCAGAGGAGCAGCATACAGGAAGAGTCTTTGCAGTATGAGCATTTAAAGCATTCAGGAGACCTTCCTTTAATTGGTGTAAATACCTTCCGTAATCCGGAAATCTCTCATGAAGAAGCTTCATCTTTTATAGAACTTGTCCGTGCAACAGAGGCGGAAAAAAAGTCTCAGCTTTCAAGACTTGCGGAGTTTCGGGAAAGAAATGAAAAAGATTCGCCGGCAGCTTTTGAAGCTCTTCAGCAAGTTGCTCTGGAAGGAGGAAATATATTTGAAGAGATGATGAATACTGTCAGGGTTTGCTCAATGGGCCAGATAACAAAAGCCCTGTATGATGTTGGAGGGCAGTACAGACGGAATATGTGATAATTCAGTTTCTGTACTCTCTTTGCCTGTGCGGTTTTGAAGCGAATCATGCAAATTCGGGTTTTCGGTTACAGATCGGCCATCGAAAAAATATTGCCGCAGACTTTCCATTTCCCGTCTTCATTTATTACGGTTATGATTTCGTCGATTGATCTATATCCTTCCCCGGTAAAAAAGGCTTTCAGAGGTGGTTTAACTTTTGCGGTCAGTCTCAATTTTGCTGATGAATCATCTCGGCTGATTATATGAGTCCGAAGATTATAAACCCAGTCTTTCATATAAAACATCCTGAATCCTCTATCTTCAGCATCTTTGGATTTTGATTCGATATACCGGTCAACAACATCCACATCATTAGCGGTTTTGCTCTGTTCGCAAAGTCTGCCGGTCATTGATCTGTCCACCTTAAAATAGGCCTCTGTAAATTCGGTTACAGCTTTTGTCGGTGTATCTCTCATATCCGGAAAGATAAACAGTATCTGTAAGGCAATTCCAATAACTATGGGCATTGCCAAAGGCGTGAACCTGTTGTTTCGGGGCATTTGGTGTCCATCCTTTCGATTTTAGTAACTATATGTTATAAAAATTTAATAAATGATTAACATGAAAATCCAGTCTCAAATAACATATAATGGGTAATGAAACAACTGTTTTGATAAGGATAAACTGAAAGGGCTAAATCGAAATTTGATTTACAGCGGTTCGCCGTTTTTCGTTTTTCGGGTGCTCGTTAAAAAGAATGGCCTCACGGTCTCGTTCGCTCCATTTGAAGTCATCTATTTCGATCTTCTCAATTCGGCCGTTTTGGGCTTGAATTTTCTCAAACCCATTTATATTTCTCATAAATATATCCACAATCTCCGGGTCAAAGCTGCGCTCCCGATCTTTGAGGATGATGTCAACAGCGATCTCGATAGGATAGGGATCTTTGTAAGAACGCCTGG
>JAQYVL010000198.1 GCA_030145525.1 Desulfobacterales bacterium | reverse complement strand
AAGAAATAATTATATCCTGAATCCAAACCCCAGTGGAGCCATGAGTCTTCCCATACCCCCTGTTTCGAGCCGCTGAATTCAATTGACGGCAGCCTCTGCAGGGTATCATCAGTATCTTTAAAACGACGGTTCACCACATTATCATCCCACCTGGTTTCTGCATTAAAACTATACTGATCCCAGCTTTTGCTCAGGGTAAGCTTATTGGTCCGGATTGTTTCCGTATAGTCATTGATATCTCTTCCAAAGTCTTCATAAAAATATGCCTCCGTCACTTCAAATCCCGTATAACCCCGTTTAAATTCGATTAAATAATCCTGGTCACTTACAATATCCAGATCCAGTTTGACAAAAAAATCTGCCGGCAGGCCGTGCGTATGTTTCATCCGAAACCAGTATCGGTCCGAATTGGGGCGAAGCTCACTATCTTCATCATAGCCCCACCGTTGGCTTGAATCACCGGTGCCGTCATCAACCTTATAGTCATTTAAAAAATCAAACATGGCCGTGCCTTTTGATGCACCGTCAATAACATAGCGATATTCTATGCCGACTTTATCCCCTCTTTCCTTCATACGATCCCAATTAAAGGTTGAATCGGTATTTTCATTGATAGCCCAGAAAAAAGGCTGTTCATATTCGAATCCAAGCCGCGTGGAATAAGCGAATCTGGGAGTAAGAAATCCGGACTGCCGTTTTTTTTTTGCCGGGAATATCAGATAGGGGCTGTACATTACCGGTACTTTTTTTGCCCATAAAGCGGCATGGTCCACAACGCCGTAACCTTCCAGGGTCACCTCGGCTCTGGCTCCGGTAATTTTCCAATCCGGATTATCTCCATCACAGGTCGTAACGCTTACATTTTCTGCTAAATACGTATTTTCTCCGGTCTTTTCGATTCTGTCACCTGTTATACGTAAGTGGCCCTCACGGATGAATATCGTTCCCTGTGATGCAACACCGGTCTTTTTATCCAGATCCAGTTCCATTTGCTCGCCCATCATCACATCCTCACCCACCCTCATGACAACATGACCGGATGCGTAAGCCTTATAATTCTTTTTATCATACCGGATAACATCCGCAGTCACTTTGCTGTCTTTCCCGGTTATAACCACATCACCTCTTGCAATATACTGGATGAGCTTATGGTCATATTCAATCTTGTCTGCCGTAATGTGCCATGATTCCTCGGTATCGGTTTCTTTCAAGGTGCTTCGGGCGAATCCATCAGTACCGGAAACAGCCAGCATACCAATAACCGTCAGCATAAAAATTATGCAGCCGGACCGCATACTGTGTAACATTCCATATACAGGACAAGAGTTTTTGCCGATTGGTTTTATTCTTCTTTGTGGCATTAAATTGTTCTGAAAAGATTTACTGTTGTTGTGACTAAAACGTTTTGCAGCAGGCTGTTTACTGCCTGATGATAAAAATCCATTTCAAATTTGAATTTGTAACCCGCACTTATTCAATCTGCTAACCTTGATGGACTCGTAAAAAATCGTAAAACAGACGGCAAAGTAAAAAGTTCAAGTTCGAGGCGCGCGAATCTTGTATAATGAGGCATAGTTAGCCTATTCCGCAATTATACAAGATGAAGCGCAACAAAGAAATTGGACTTTTTATGAAGCCATCAACCTTGGATCACCCGAATAAGGTATCCATATCAAACTAACCTTCTATAAAAAAGTCAAGCAGTTCAATAAAATTCTGTCCTTTCCCTATTTGACAAAATCAGGTTGCATCACTTCTATCCGGCAGAGTTTTTCCTGAACTTTCCCATAGCTCATTTCTTGTAATTCCTGAGATTGTGTGTTAAATCTGCCCGCATTCGGTTACATCGTCTTAAAGGAATATTTTCCAAAACCAGAATTCAAACATGAATTCATGGAGCATGAAAATTTTAACCTATTGAGTATATACAATATTTTCAGAATTGCAACTTCAGTATGGAAAAAGTTTACTCAGCATGAAAATTATACATATTGTCGGACGACAGAAAAATGGAAAAACAACATTAATCATCGACCTGATTGCAGAAATAAAAAACCGCGGCATCAGCGTCGGGACACTGAAACACAGCAGTCATTCTCATGAGCTAGACAGACCCGGAAAAGACTCTTTCCTCCACAGGAAAGCAGGCTCCATTCCCACCGCAATCGCAACAAAGGATCAGATGGCGGTTTTTCTGCCAAGAAAGCCCCATGAAAATCCCTTTGAAAAAATGGCGCCGCTTTTCAGCAATACGGATCTGGTATTGGTGGAAGGCTATGTCAGCGGCCCCGGGAAGAAGGTTGAGGTCTGGAGAAAAGAAGTCGGAACATCACCCCTTATCTCCGGACAAAACAACATCGAAGCCATTATAACAGATGACCCCATAAAGACGAACCGGCCCGTGTGGCCCAGAAAAGATATCCGCAGGCTTGCGGATAACATTTTAGAATTGGCCGGCTTATAAAAAACCACCTGACTATTTTCAGGATTATGTGACAGGAAAAAAACATGGGAATCAAAAAATTTACGGATATCGAGCCGACCCGTTTCGACAGCGATGCGGTAAAAGGTGTGGCCGGACGCGTGCTGATCGGCAAAGCGGATGGTGCTGAAAACTTCTGCATGAGACTGTTTGAACTGTCCAAAGACGGATTCTCACCCCGGCACACCCATGACTGGGAACATGAAATTTTCATCTATTCCGGCCAGGGTGCAGTTTTCAGAAACGGAGACTGGATTCCTCTGGAACCCGGCTGTGCCGTCTTCATAACGGGAAATGAAGAACACCAGATGAAAAATACAGGGGATAAGCCTTTCAGATTCATCTGCATTATACCTGCCGGGCCTCCGGAACTCTGATGACTTCGCAAAGTCCAATTCCGGCGTTACGCTTCATCCCTCATAGGCATACGGTTATCCGGACAGATCGGTACGTTCCTGACCATGAAAGCCGAACAACTTCCGAAACATTTCACCCGGAAAAATTCAGGAGAATATAATGAGCTCTCTCAAGCAGGTAAAAGGCGAACAGGTCCACAATAGAAATATTAAAATCTCAACCTATGAATGTAAAACAGGCGGCATCATCGTAGAGGCTGAGCTTAAAGACAGTCGTTTGAAATCATACCATAAGATTAATGGAGAAAAGGCCCTCCCGGGCGTGGTTCACCATATGATCATCCGGATGCACGTTCTTGGCGCCGGCCTTACGATAAACGATATAGAGGCTGAAATGCCGGGAATTCCGCGCGATGAATGCCGGAAAACCATAAATAGCCTGGATATCGTCAAGGGTATGGATATATCGCCTGGATTCACTGCAAAAATAAAAACGATTCTCGGCGGACCAACCGGGTGTTCTCACCTAACAGCACTTCTCCTGGCCATGGCTCCTGCCGCAGTGCAGGGCTCCTGGGCCCATTATGCACGAAAACCCCTGCCGGATGAATTTTCACCGGACTTGATGAACCAGTACCTTATTGATACCTGCTGGGTCTGGAGAAGAGAAGGCGAATTTGCGAAGGAACTTCTTCAAAAGGCAGGTGAAAAATAAGGGGGAGTTTATTATAAACATCGCCTCATAGATAATTTTATATCGTGTAAACTCATGCAAAAGCGCTCGGCAAAAAAACAGAATCTACAACAATAACAAACTGTTTAAGTGAAGTGGAATTGTTTGGAAAATATGAAAGCCATCCAGGAGATCGTGGACATGCCCGACCGAAAAATCGACCTCTTCATTCGCTTCTGCCTCCAAAATAATGGACGACCCTCCGCACATAAACGCGCGAACCACTTCGATTTCCTGTCGGATGAAGAAATCGTTCACATGGAACAGGCTGTTCTGTCAGCCTACGGAACTATATCCTTGAACGATGATTGATAAAATGGATTATAAAGAGATGCTTGACAAGTACAACAAATTGTTGTGCGAAAATGATCAGCTAAAAGAAGAAAATAAAAGATTAATAGCTCAGCTCGGGGCAACAAATACTAATTCCATTAACGCTGATATTTCAAAAAGTAAAGCCGAACAAATTATAATTAACGATGAATTGATTAATAACGCTATATCACCCTCCCCGGAAATAAATAAAAAATCGAATTCCACGGCAAAGATCAAACTATTCCTGTTACTCTTCAAAGGTCGCGATGATGTCTACGCAAATCTCCTGTCAGTATCTTGAAATTTAAACGCTGATTGTTAAATCATATATTGGATGTTTCTGATATGCTGCATACAAAATTTTATTTTATCACCGGGAAGGGTTTTCCATCTATGAGGTAATGTGACCAACAAATCACAAGTTAAAAACTCGTTGAAAAATCTGAAATCTCCAAAAGAAATATCCAGCTTTTCATATACTGGTATGCGGTTTTACTAAATTTGATTGCTGGAAACAATCACAGAATATGGGTTTTCAAAAATTTATGTGATCGGTAGATCAAATCGCCTATGTGATTTTTAGTCATGTCTTCAGCTATCGGACCGTGAAGGATCACGAAGGGCGGTTGCGGATTGAGAGTGAACCCGGTCAGCATACACGCTGCTAATTTGATCTGCCTGTGGAAGCGGAAAACATTTTTGAGAACCGCTGTAAGTCTTCAGTGTTTGTGTTGTTTAAAAGAAAGATTTCTTGATTGTCAATTAAGGATAAACCGAAAGGGCTAAATCGAAATTTGATTTACAGCGGTTCGCCGTTTTTCGTTTTTCGGGTGCTCGTTAAAAAGACCGGCCTCACGGTCTTGTTCACTCCATTTGAAGTCATCTATTCCGATCTTCTCAATTCGGCCGGTTTGGGCTTGAATTTTCTCAAACCCATTTATATTTCTCATAAATATATCCACAATCTCCGGGTCAAAGCTGCGCTCCCGATCTTTGAGGATGATGTCAACAGCGATCTCGATAGGATAGGGATCTTTGTAAGAACGCCTGG
>JAQYVL010000197.1 GCA_030145525.1 Desulfobacterales bacterium | reverse complement strand
TTTCCAGAAACAACAAATTTTCATCAAAATCGCCCGAACAGGCTGTTTTTAAGTGACCAAGGATATATGTCAACCTTGATAGGTACTCATTTTGGGTATGATCTGAGAGAGAAATCTCAACATCACAATTCAGCGGCGGCGCATAGTGCCTGCCATTGTAACTGATTTCTTATTGATAATTATTAAGTGTATTTGCTGCCTTCGGCTGACAGTTCATTCTCATCTTTATCAGTAACATCGTCTACTAACAGTGCTTTAAAAACTTTATAGGTTAGCGTAAGGATAACTGCACCTACAAAGAGTCCTATAATTCCATAGAGCATCATTCCACCTATTGCTCCTAGAAGTATTGCGAGCATCGGAACATCCGCTCCTCTTCCCAAGAATATTGGTTTTAAAAAGGCATCGCTTGCACTAACAATTATACCCCAGATCATAAAAATAACTGCAGGAGTTGTTTCTGTAATTGTGAAAGCATATATGACAAGTGGACCAAGAACTAATAATGGGGGAAGCTGTAATATTGCCAGAAGCATAATAGCCAATGCCCACAAACCCGCTGCAGGAATTCCAATTACCCAAATTCCAATTCCTCCCAATATTGCCTGAATAACCGCTACACCAACAACTCCTTGAACTACATTTCTGATTGTTGTTACTGAAAGCCTTACAAAGTCTTCACCATGTTTGCCAATTAAATTAGTGAATATTGCTTTGGCAGCTTTTTCAGAAGCTTTATCCTTTGTAAGTAATGCACCGGAAATAATTATTGAAATAATAAATAGCAGAAGTGTAGTGACAAAACCTGAGGCTGCTGAGAGTAACTTAGGTGCAAATTTCTTCAATTGAGGTTCAAACTTAATAATTACTTTCCTTATATTATTTGAAGCAAGCAACCAAAGATCATACGTAGGCTCACCAATAACAGGCCACTCTGATACATTTTTCGGCGGAGGTGGAATAGATAGGGAGTCCGATTCTATTTTGGCAGATAGATTTTTCATTCCATCAACAGCCGAACCAACAAAAATAATCGAAGGTACAATAAGCAGTGTTAGAGCAATCAGAGTTGTAAGAATTGCAGCAGTTTTCCTACGGTTTCCAATCAAATATGAAACCTTTTCAAATAAAGGAAATATTGCAACTGCAATTATTATCCCCCATATAACCGGCAGAATAAAGGGTTTGATTATCGCCAATGACCAGACAAGAAGTAATGTAATGAACCCTATTCTTAAAGTTGTATGAATTGCTCGATTATAGAACCCTTCATTGTTTTGCATACTGTTCCCTCCAGTTAAATTTTATTTTTTCAAATGGAAATCACCTGGCTTCCAGGCCTTGTCGAATCAAGGCTGAAAGAAAATTATCATAATTCTAACTATAATCAAGGAATTAATGGTTGAAATATTTTTAGACGAGAGCAAATACTGAGTAGTGGTCATTTCAGAGTGCTGGAAGAAGCTGATTTGAGATCACATGTTCAGATCAAAGAAATTCATGCCTACATGAATCTGTGATTTCCCCAATGTCTATTCGCTTGTAAAAAATACAAGAAAATAATTCTCTATGATATGGATAAATACAATCGTAGTTTCCAAGTGATTTAATTTTCCGATCTGTCAAAATTGACAAGACCGATTTTCTGGGGATATTTTCCAGATATGTAACGAGCTGGGAATTAAATTAAAAAAAATAGCTCCACAATATATGGTATATGAAAAATTCTAAAATTCTCCCCAAAAAGTAAAGATTTGATAATCATATAATCTTTCTTTGTGATCACGTAAATATACTTTGCTGGTGCCTTGAAGAGCCCCATCAACCATGCGCTTTCTTTTGCTCCAAAGGTCGTTTGCGTGGCCCTTGGGCTGCCTTAAATCCTACCTTTGCCTTTTTCGTTGTCTGTGGCCTTAGCACCTTTTTTGTTTTTACCTTTGCCGTTTTTACGGCTTTTTGCTTGACAGACTTAGAGCTTGAAAACTGGTTAATGGTAATTTCAGCCTCTGGAAATTTTGCAACCACCTTTAATTCGGCACCCATACCTGCAAGAAACTTTCTCAATGTGCTTAGATACAGATCTGATTGGTGTTCGAATTTTGAAATGGCCACCTGGTTCACTTTCATATTTTTTGCAAGTTGCGCTTGCGTTAATTTCCGAGCTTGACGCAAGTCAGCCAATGCCATTTCTTTTTTCAAAGCGATTGTTTTTTTCCTGATTCGTTCCCGGCTTTCAGCAGGCATCTTTTTAATCAAAGTTGAAAATGGTTTACTCATTTTATTTTTCCTTCTTTTTTAGGCCTTCAACATGCTCTGTATATAGCTTATCTGCAATTGGAACAAACTTTTTATACCAACGCTTATCACCCGTTTTGTCTCCACTTTATAACCTGCAGGTAATATAACCTTAAAGTTATATAAAGTCAACAAAATTGATTTGTTGTATTGCACACCCCGGACGAGCAGAAAAATCCTCATGAATGAAGTAACATTCACAAGAGCTTATGCAATATTTTCCCTGTTCAATACAACCCGTTGAGGCATGATATGTTTTTTAATAGGTATTAAATCTATTTAAAATTTAAGCCGGACCATCGGGTTCGACTCCTGCCGGCCCCCATAACCGATTTGCCTTTTAAATGATCCTGTGATAGCTTTCGGATATAGTTTTTGCCGGGTTGCAAAAATATAACCGGTTGATTTTTAAATTGGATATAGCGGAAGTGCCTGGGAATCAAACCCATACGCTTCCTTTTTTATTTTTACCTAAAGTGAGCGTTTCTGCGTGAAAATGTTTTTTAGCCCCCACAGGGAAAACTTAGCGTCTTTGCGTCTCTGCGTGAGAATGTTTTTTAAGCCCCCCCGCAGGGGGAACTTGACGTCTGCGAGAAAATTTAGTTTTTACGGATTTGTTAAGGCAGGATATTGACATAACTAAATAAAACATGAAGCCGACGAGCGGAATCGAACCGCTGACCTGCTGATTACGAATCAGCTGCTCTGCCATCTGAGCTACGTCGGCTTACAGAAAGACCATTTACAGCGATGACTGTTCAAAATCAAGAGAAAAAAATGATACCATACATTGCCAAACTGCTGTCCGAATCAGGGCAGGGAGTCGAATGTACGGGGAACTCCGGTTCGGAAAGGGCCTATCTTATTGCCCGGCTTTACCAGCGTATGAAAAAGCCTTTTGTTATTATCCTTTCCGACGCGGAAGAGGCTGAAAAATTTCTTAGAGATCTTCATTTTTTTCTGCATTCTGAAACCATTCCGCTTATGGTATTCCCTCACTATAATCTCCAGCCGTTCAGAGCACTTTCATATCATAATGAAACAGCCGCAAAGAGAATAAATATACTATACCGGATGACACAAGCTGCTTCCCCCCCTGTTATCATTACAACTGTCGCGGCTCTGATGCAAAAGCTGATCCCGAGGAGAGAGCTTTTGAATTTTGCGGAACTGGTAATGAAGAATGAGGAACTGGATCGCGATAACCTTATTGGAAAGATTATTTCCGGTGGATATTCGCGAACGAGTATAGTGGAAGAACCAGGTGATTTTTCAATACGGGGTGGAATTTTTGATATTTTTTCGCCGATGTATCAGGATCCGCTGCGGATGGAACTGTTTGGAGATACGGTTGATTCCATAAGGTTTTTTTCAGCTGCGTCTCAAAGAAAAATTGAGTCTGTTTCAGAAGCCGTTATTCTTCCTGCCCGGGAAATAGTTTTACACAAAGAAGAGATGAATGGTGTTTTAAGCCGGGTAAGAACGCAGGCGGCTGAACTGCAGCTGCCGGTAACAGCGTCCCGGAAAATTATAGAGCTGATTAAAAATGAAGGTGTTTTCCCCGGAATCGAGAGCCTCCTGCCGCTTATATATGAGGAGCCGGGCTCCATTTTTGACTACATTCCTGAAAACAGCCAGTTTGTCATGGTTGAACCGCAGGCTCTTGAAGCAGCAGCAGAATCAGTAGAAGAACAGGCGCTGGAAAATTTCAACAAAGCCCGTGATGAAAACCGTTTATGCGTAGAGTCTGAAAAATTTTTTCTAAATTGGCCGGCTGTTGTTGAGATTGTTCAATCAAAAAGACTTCTGACTTTTAAAATGCTTTCAGTTTCAAGCCTGGGGAAGGATGATTCATCACGTCCCGTTTCATTGGATCTGACGGTGGAAGACAATTCAAGTATTATATCTTCACTGAGGAGCCCGTTGGACAAAGAACATCTGCTGCTTCCTCTGGCCGACTGGATTAAGGAACGAAAAAAGCTGGGCTTTGCCGCTCTAATTGTCTGTAGCGGGAAACCGCAGGCAGACAGGCTGAGAGATCTGCTGAAGCAATATGACCTTGCTCCTCCTGTTATTCAAGGTTTTCCGGACATGGATCGCGCAAAGGGAATAGTCTATATCTGTCTCGGCAGGACTGCGACCGGTTTTGTCTGGTCTGAAGAGTCACTTGCAGTTATTACCGAGGATGAAATTTTTGGAAAAAAACGGCGCCGTAGAAAGACAAGAAGACAAAGCGCTCGATCCGAATTGCTGACTCTTGAAGATTTAAAAAAAGGTGATCTGGTTGTACATGTCGATCATGGTGTCGGGCAGTACCAGGGACTTTCAAAATTGAAACTGAACGGTATGGTCAATGATTTTCTGCTGATGGTTTATAAGGATGAAGACAAACTTTATCTTCCGGTAGATCGCATGAGTATGGTTAAAAAATATCTCGGTGTGGGGGGAGTTTTACCGGTTCTTGACAAAATGGGCGGAAAATCGTGGATCAAGGTAAAAGGCAAGGCAAAAAAGGAGGTTGAAAAAATTGCAGGTGATCTGCTTAAACTCTATTCTGCAAGGAAAGTTAAAAATGGACATTCTTTTGGAGTTGCCGACAGTTATTTTAAGGATTTTGAAGCAGGATTCCCGTATGAAGAAACATCGGATCAGCTCAAAACCATTGAAGAAGTTTTGAGTGATATGGAATCGAGTACACCAATGGACAGGCTCGTATGCGGTGATGTGGGCTACGGCAAAACCGAGGTCGCATTGCGGGCATCGTTCAAGGCTGTGAGTGACAGCAAGCAGGTAGCTTTTCTGGTTCCCACAACCGTTCTTGCCGAGCAGCATTCTAAAACATTTCATGAGAGATTTGAGCGTTATCCCATCAATATATCCTGCCTGAACCGGTTTCGCTCCAGTAAGGAACAGCGGGCAATAATAAATGGTATAAAGAAAGGAACAGTGGATATCTTGATCGGAACCCACCGTATGCTCCAAAAAGATATTGATTTCAAGGATCTTGGCCTGATCATTCTTGACGAGGAGCAGAGATTCGGTGTCAAACACAAGGAAAAATTAAAAAAAATCAGGACAACCGTGGATGTTCTGGCTTTGACGGCAACACCGATTCCGAGAACGCTTCATATGTCACTTATGGGAATCCGGGACATCAGCATCATATCCACACCACCTGAAGAGAGGCATGCCATTGTAACCTATATTTCCGAGTTCGACCATGGTGTGATTGCAGATGCGATCCAGAAGGAAATGAAACGGGGCGGTCAGACCTTTTTTATTCACAACAATATACATTCCATTAATAGAATGGCTGATCTGGTCCAAAAACTCGTTCCTGAAGCAAGGATTGTGGTGGCTCATGGACGCTTAGCCGAGGATGAGCTTGAAAATGTAATGATCCGTTTTGTCAACCGGGAAATCGATGTGCTTGTGTGTACAACTATTGTGGAATCAGGCCTTGATATACCTTCGGCAAACACCATCCTTATTAACAGGGCCGACAGATTCGGACTCTCACAGATTTATCAGCTTCGCGGGAGGGTAGGCCGGGCTGATCAACAGGCGTACGCCTATCTCTTTATAAACAAGGAAAGTGATCTCGGGAAAAATGCTCAAAAAAGGCTGAAAGTGCTTATGGAATACAGCGACCTTGGTTCAGGTTTCCAGATCGCAATGAGTGACCTGCAGATAAGGGGAGGCGGCGCCGCACTTGGTGTTTCACAATCAGGGCATATAGCTGCAGTTGGTTATGATATGTTTTTGCAGCTGATGGAAAATGCCATGTCGGAATTGAAAGGTGAGCCGGTTATCGAAAAGCTTGAGCCTGAAATCAATATACCCATGTCGGCTTATGTGCCTGAATCATATATTCCTGATATTGATCAGCGGCTTTCCGCATATCGGGGTCTTGCTAAAATGATTGAACTAAAGGAAATTTCAGATTTTAAAGAGGAGATAACAGACCGTTACGGCCCACTCCCTGATGAGGTTACAAATCTTCTCATGAAAATAATGCTGAAGATTTTGTCCATTAACAGCGGAGTAAAGCGTCTTGATGTCGCGGGAAGAAATCTGTCTCTCTATTTTTCTGAGATTCACCAGAAACATCCTTTTGGCCTTGTTGATCTGGTCTCCGGTAACCATAAAAAATATAAATTTACGCCCGACCATGTTTTAAAAGTTAAACTTGCACGGCCTGGGATTCATGTGGCGATGGTTGAGATTAAAAATATCTTGAAAGATATTGCTCGGCATGTTAACCGCTGAAAGATTTAACTTTAATGGCTTTGTAAAAAGTCCAATTTCTGTGTTGAGCTTCGTCATTCGTCGTTACCGTGCTAGCGGCAGCCGAAGGCGTGAGTAAGCTAACTACGCTTCACGTCTCACGATTCGCTCGCCCCCGAGGGGGGGGCTTGCAGCTTGCACTTTTTACTTTGCCATTGTGTGACTTTTTACGCAGCCATCAAAAGAAGGTTGGGTTCGGCTATAGATGATTCGATTCAGACCATACAACTTATTGTTTTTTATCGGTATTTGCCTGTTTATTATCGCTTCGGCAGGCTGCTCAGGCTCTAAATCGGAAAGAGAGGAGGGGCGTCTCATACAACTTGGTGATCAGGTTGTGACCGATTTTGATTTTGACAATGCTTTCGAATTTTCGAGTGCCGCATATCCGCACAATGACATGCAGAATTCCGGCATATTAAGAACAATGAGGCTGCGTCTTCTGAATCAGCTGATTGAGGAAATGATTCTTCTGGAAAAAGCAAAAGAGCTTCAGATTGTGGTTTCGGATTCTGAAATTGATAAAGCTGTTAATGAAATAAAAAAGGATTATCCTGAAAACGAATTTAAGGAAGCATTTCTCGAAAATGCTGTTTCCTACGATACCTGGAGAAACAGGCTGAAAATTAGAATGTTAATGGAAAAAGTTATTTCATCTGAGATACGGGATCGAATTGTAATAACAAAGAAAGATATTACGAAATACTATCAGGAAAATTCTACGGATAACAGCCCGGGATCGGATATAGTGGACAGTTCATACGATAGAAATGAGATTGTCGTCAAAACAATCCGCAGGGAAAAAGCGGAAAAAGAATATAAAAGATGGATAAAGAACATAAGAAAAGAGTATAAGGTCGAGATAAACAAGGAATTGTGGAAGAAGATCCTCGGACAGGATAGAAAATAATGGAGTCTATAAGATATGAACGGTTTTTTTAAATTTTTCCTGATGGCATTTATTTTTATGATTTTAATTTCAGCTTCTGCTGCTCTATGTGCAGAGAAAGAGGAATCAAAGGTTGTTGACCGGATTGTCGCCATTGTAAATGATGATATCGTGACCCTTTCGGATGTTGAAGAAATATTTGGGCCGTATGCCGAAAAAATTCGGACATATGGGCATGCATCCGGAAGAGAAAAAGAAATGCTTTTCGAAGCCCGGAAAGAGATTATTGAGCAGCTTATTGATAAAAGGCTTACCGATCAGGAGATTAGAAAAGCCGGAATAACAGTCAGTGAACAAGAGATTGATGGTCAGGTAGAGCGTATCAAGGCAAAAAATTTCATGACTGACGAGGAGCTTCGAGAAAGTTTAGAGAGGGAAGGGTTAACTCTGGAGAAGTATCGTCAACAGATGAAAAAGAGAATTCAGAGGCAAAGGCTTCTTGATTACAAGGTGAAATCAAAACTTGTCATAACCCGGGAGGATGTCAAGGCGTACTATGAAGAACACAGGAATGAATACTCGGGAACGGTTGAATACCATCTGCGCAATATTATTCTGAAGGTTTTTGATTTTGAAAGCGATGAGAAAAAAAAGGAGACATCGCTGCGCATGGAGGCGCTTCAGGAAAGGATCAAAAAAGGTGAATCTTTTGATGCGCTTGCGAGGCTGTATTCCGAGTCATCCCTCGCGGATAGCGGTGGGGATCTGGGGCTTTTCAAATTGACGGAGCTTTCCCCGCAGATAAGGGATGCAATCAAGGATCTGCCGGTTGGAAGCTATACTGAAATTTTAAGTACAGATCAGGGATATCAAATGTTTTTCATAGAAAAAATTGTGAAGACCCCGGGGAAAACTTTTGAAGAAGCTTCTTCTGAAATTGAAGAAGAACTCTATAACAGGCAGCTTAATGAAGCTTTGAAATCATGGCTTGATAACTTGAGAAAGGAAGCACATATCAAAATGGTTTTTTGATGCATCAGGTATTGCTATGACCGCAGATAACAACAATATATCTTTTGGCAGATACCTCGCAAGCTGTCGGCTCAGTGAGGGGCTTCTTCTAGAGGATATTTCAGCTGCTACAAAAATTTCCATGCATGTACTTTCTAACATTGAGAAAGAGAACCATGAACAGTTGCCGAGCCCGGCCGTTGTGAAGGGTTTCTTAAAACTGTATGCAGATTTAGTTGGGGCTGATAGAGAGACAGCGGTTCAGGGATATTGCGCAAGCTTAAATGAAAGGGAGGCTGCTGCGGTATCAGGCGGAATGCTGAGACGGAGCTTAAAATTTTGGATTCATATTTTGTTATCCTTTGGAACACTTGCATGTATAGTCCTGTTATCCGTTTACTTTACGTCCGATAAAACAGGACCGCTGGAAAAAAAACAATCGGTGGTCCATAGTAAGGGCTTGAAGCAGAAAGAGGCAGTCTTTGAAACAGCCAGGCAAGTTGAGCCGCCTGCAGGGGCTGATTCATCGGCACCTTCAAAGCACCGGCTATTAATCCAGGCTGTTGAAGAAACCTGGATTAAGATTATTATTGATGGAAAATCGCCTGAGGAATATACGCTGGCACCGGGTGATCGGCTGGAACTGGAAGCATTATTGATTTTTAATATTTTGATTGGTGACGCAGGCGGCGTTAAGTTGACTTTAAATGAAAAACCGGTCAAACTTCACGGGAAGAGCGGGCAATTGACGACACTGCAATTGCCGTAAGTTTTATAAATGGTACAGATGGAAGCCCATGCTGAGTGAAAGAAATAAAATCCTGGTTGACAGCATCAAGCGTCTGATGAGGCGGGGTGCCGTCACTCATATGCGGAAAATTGTAAATAAAACTCATGCGGCAGATCTGTCAGTAGTTTTCCGATCCCTCTCGCTGAACAGTCAGAGAAAGCTGTTCAATATGATTGATGATATTGAAAAAAAGGGGATCCTTTTCAGTGAATTGGATGAAGATACTTTTCTTGATTTAGTAGAAGACATAGACATTGACCTCCTTGTAAACATTCTGCAGCATATGAAGACCGATGATGTTGCCGACCTGATCGGAAAATTTCCTCTCGAAAAATCGGATGCTATTTTAAAAAAAATGGAAAAGGAAGAATCCGAGGAGGTGGAGGACCTGCTCAGGTATGATGATGATACAGCCGGCGGTATCATGGTGCCTGAGTTTATTGCCTTAAACGAGAATAAAACTGCAAAAGAGGCGATCGAATCAATACAGACCGAATATCAGGATGTAGAGATGCCTTTCTATCTGTATGTGGAAGATCAATATGGCAGCCTTGTGGGAGTGATTTCACTCCGACAGCTTGTTGTGGTTGCTCCGGGTACTCCTTTAAGGGACTTTATGGCAACGGATGTCATTTCCGTTCAGACCGGCGAGGATCAGGAAGAGGTAGCGAAGATTGTCGCAAGGTATGACATACTGGCTGTTCCTGTGGTTGATGAAAAACGGCATCTCGTGGGAATCGTAACTGTAGACGATGTAATTGACATTTTCAGGCAGGAAGCGACTGAAGATATACTGAAAATGGCCGGTGCGGGTGAAGAATTTGTCGAAACCAAGTCAGTTATGCGGAGTACCCGGATTCGGCTGCCCTGGCTTTTTGCCAGTTGTTTCGGCGGTATTGTAGCCTTTTATATTATCGGACGCTTTGAGGAAAGTCTGACTCGATTCATTTATCTTGCAGCATTTATACCCGTTATTATGGGAATGGGGGGCAACATCGGTACGCAGTCTTCTACAATTGTTGTGCGGGGTCTTGCAACAGGAAGGTTGAATATACGGGATCTGTGGTCGGTTGTTTTTAAAGAGTTATCCATAGGTCTAATCCTCGGCGTTGTTTATGGTGTCATAATCGGTATGGTGGCACAGCTGCAATACAGCCGCGAAGCACTTGCTGTCTCAGTTTGCCTTGCAGTTATATCTTCCATGTCAATTGCAGCTCTTGTGGGCTCCTTTGTGCCCATGATTTTTGCCAGACTGAATATTGATCCGGCTGTGGCCACCGGTCCTTTTGTTACCACGGCAATTGATATCATCAGCGTTCTTTTCTACTTCGAAATCGCCACCATGTTTTTGAGTCTGTAAGACATGCCGGATTTTTCAACCTCTGCCATAATGCTCCGACGTATTGATTACGGTGATTATGACCTGATTATAACTTTCATGACAGAAAATTATGGTAAAGTATCCTTTATAGCAAAAAATGCCAAGAAAAGTATTAAGCGATTTTCAGGAATTCTGGAGCTTTTTTCCGTTCTCAATATCACGGGTAAAAAGAGTCGAAGCAGATTGTCTGTTTTGACGGAGGCGAATCTTGTTCAGCCCTTTTCACAAATTCGATCCGATATATTAAAAACAGCTTACGCAAGCTACTTTGCAGAGGTAATCATCATTTGGGTTGAAGAGGGTAAACCTCAGAACGACCTGTATATTCTACTAAAGCATGTTTTTGACCTTTTGAATCAAGGCCTACTTTCCGGAGAAGCTTCAAGCATATTATTTCAAATGCGTTTCCTGCACCTTTCAGGCCTTGCACCCAACTTTAGGGAGTGCAGCAACTGCCGGACAAGTCTCGAGAGTTTCAGCGACAGCAGGATATATATAAGTTTTTCAAAGGGTGGAATTTTATGTCGAAACTGCCGGACTCATCGTTCAGAAAGCCGTGAACTGTCAAAAGGGACGTTAAAGCAGCTTATGTGGGTAAACAGCGGTGATTTGAAAAAAGCGGAGAGGATCAGATTTACTTCCCGTGCAATTTCTGAAGGTCTTGATTTTATGGAAAAATTTGTTTCTTTCCAGATAGGGCGGGAACCCAACAGTCTGAATTTTTTGAGAAAAATTCGTAAGGCCTGACAATGTTGGAGGATAAATGAAAAACAGACTGCATAAAATTCTTGAATCAAAATATGTCGAAGCATCTGCTCCCTGCCGGATAGATCTTGGCGGAACACTGGACATCAGAACTTTTTATCTTCCCATGAGACACCTTGAACCTTGCACTTTCAACATTGCATTGAGTCTGCCGACACGTGTCAGGCTACTTCCTTTTGAAGATAAAATGGTCCGGATCTCTTCAAAGGGATTTCAAGACGCACAGTTTCCTGTTGATGAAGTCCCATTCGACCATCCGATGGGACTGATGTTTGCTATTGCAGCTTACTTCAGGGCAGGAGGCGTTCACATCCGTATTGACTCATCATCGCCCCCCAGAAGCGCATTGGGCGGTTCTTCAGCGGCAGGCGTAGCACTTGTTGCAGCCCTTTCCGAACTATTTGATGAATCAGGAAAAATATCATGGTCAAAATCGGATATCGCTATGCTGGCTCACGCAATTGAAGAGAGTGTTGCAGGGGTCCCATGCGGATTTCAGGACCAGCTTGCGGCTGTATTCGGAGGCGTGAATGCCTGGCATTGGCCGAAGAGGATTAATGACCCTTCTTTCAGGAGGATGGAGATAATTTCTGAAGAGGAACACGTGAAACTTGAAAAACATATTGCGGTGGCATATTGCGGAGTTCCTCACGAATCAGCAAATATTAACAGCAGGTGGATTAAGCAGTTCCTTTCGGGCAGGTTCAGGCGGGAATGGGGGGAGATAATCTCATGCACCAAAAAATTTATTGATTCACTGATGGAACATAATTATAAAGATGCATCTGAATTTATGCTTCGGGAAACTGCCATCAGAATGGAAATGACTCCGGATGTACTGGACAACCTGGGAAAAAAACTGCTTGATGCCGCAATACAGAATCATTGCGGGGCACGATTCACAGGCGCCGGAGGTGGTGGTTGTATCTGGGCTATTGGCGAGTCCAAAGATATAAACCGTTTGAAAGAGGTATGGCGGGAAATGCTTTTGGAAAGAGAAGAAGCCTTTCTGCTTAATGCAACTATCGACTCAAAAGGGCTTGAGATTATTAAAAAAGAATAGAACCGGCTTTATTTTTTATTGTAGAAGAGGGAAAAAATGTATTTTCAAGATGTTATGCTTACTCTGCAGAAGTTCTGGGCCAAAAAAGGCTGTGTGCTTGTTCAGCCTTATGATTCAGAGGTGGGTGCCGGGACATTTCACCCGGCGACACTTCTCAAGGCTCTTGGCCCGGAACCCTGGAACGTTGCTTATGTACAGCCGTCAAGGCGCCCAACTGACGGCCGGTATGGTGAAAATCCTAATCGGCTTCAGCATTATTATCAATTCCAGGTAATCCTTAAACCGTCCCCTGTTGACATCCAGAAGCTTTATCTGCAGAGCATTAAAGCGATTGGAGTGGATCCTATGGAGCATGATATCCGGTTTGTCGAGGATGACTGGGAATCTCCTACTCTGGGTGCATCCGGCCTCGGCTGGGAGGTCTGGCTGGACGGAATGGAAATCACCCAGTTTACGTATTTTCAGCATGCAGGAAGTATTGAACTCCATCCCATATCTGTCGAGATTACGTATGGCCTGGAACGGATCTCTATGTATCTTCAGGGCATTGATAATGTCTACGATCTTAAGTGGAATAACAGTATAAGCTACGGTGATATCCATCATCAAGAGGAAGTGGATGGATCAACTTATAATTTTGAGGTTGCTGACGTAGAAATGCTGCATGATCTTTTCAATAAGTATGAGGCCGAGGCATTGAGGACCATACGGAAAACTTTGGTACTTCCAGCTTATGACTATTGCCTGAAATGTTCTCATACCTTTAACCTGCTGGATGCCAGAGGTGCAATCAGCGTTACGGAGAGAACCGGATTTATTGCACGTATTCGAAATATCGCAAGGGCATGTGCGGAGGCATATCTTAATCAGCGTGAGAAAATGGGGTTTCCACTTCTCGATAGGCAGTAATCGGATTTATGAGGCTGCAGAATATTTTATTTAAACCGGCGATCATTAGACCGGTTGAAAAATAGAGGAAATTATGAAGCATTTATTACTTGAAATCGGAACAGAAGAGATACCTGCAGGATATATAGATCCGGCCTTACAGGCTCTGTCTGAAGGCCTTCAGCAAAAATTGGACGAGGCTCGTATTTCCCATGGAGATGTAAGAATTTTCGGAACCCCGAGAAGACTGGCAGTTGAAATATTGGATGTGGCGTTAAGACAGGAGCCAAGGACAATCGAACTAACCGGTCCTCCGGAACGCGTGGGGTTTGACGAAAAAGGCAATCCAACCGTCGCTGCTGTAAAATTCGCTGAAAAGGTCGGTGTCCCGGTGAAGAAAATCAGAAGCAGGGAGACGGGAAAAGGCCGTTATCTTACGGCTGTTCAAACTGAAAAAGGGCTTGCGGCAAAAACAATCTTAAAAATGATTCTACCGGAAGTGATTTTATCTCTGCCTTTTCCAAAATCCATGAAATGGTCTGATATGAACATATTGTTTGCGAGGCCGATTCAGTCTGTTCTGGCACTTTTGGGAGAAAGTGTAATACCTTTTGAAATCGGAAGAATAAAAAGCAGCCGATGGGTGGCGGGGCATCCATTTATGGCATCCGGCCGGATTAAAATTGAGACACCGGATCAATATGTTCCTGCCCTTGAAAAAGCATATGTCATTCCGGATATCGGCAGGCGAAGGAAAAAGGTTGAAGAGATGATAGCTGATGTTGCCAAAGGCATCGGAGGAAATTTTCAGCCGGATGATGAATTGTTAAATATTGTTGCAAACCTTGTTGAATACCCGGTTCCGGTTGCTGGAAAATTCGATACGAAATTTCTTGAACTTCCAAAGGAAGTCCTGATCACGACCATGCGGGAGCATCAGAAGTACTTTGCAGTTGTTGATGGAAACGATCGGCTTAAGCCTTGTTTTATTGCCGTCAATAATACGCGTGCAAAGGACATGGAACTTGTTGCAAAGGGGCATGAGCGAGTTTTGAGGGCAAGGCTTGAAGATGCTATGTTTTTTTATCGGAGTGATCTTAAAATCAGCATGGAGGATCTTGTCGAAAAATTGAAGGATGTTCTTTTTCAGGCAAAGCTCGGTTCTATTTATGAAAAGTCGGTTCGTGTGCGAAAGCTTGGCGAGTATCTGGCGGATAAAGTCGGAAGCAACAGTGAGGTAAAACAACATACAGGCAGGGCCGCATGGCTGTGCAAGGCTGATCTCGTCAGCCAAATGGTTGTTGAATTTCCTAAACTTCAGGGTATAATGGGCAGAGTCTATGCCGAAAAGGCGGGTGAACCGGACGCTGTTGCAACCGCAGTTGAAGAACACTATCGGCCAATCTATTCAGGCGCTCCTCTGCCCAAAACAATTGAAGGATCTTTTCTTGCCATTGCGGACAAGATCGATTCCATATGCGGATGTTTTCAAGTCGGGTTGATGCCGACCGGAACATCTGATCCCTATGCCCTCAGAAGGCAGGGAATCGGAATCATCCAGATTATTCAGAAAAACCGTTTTTCCTTTTCCTTAAATGATCTCATTATAGAGAGTATAACTCTTTTTGGAGAAAAGGATAGTGCCAGGATCAAGGAAACAGCAGATCGGATTTATATCTTTTTCAAGGATCGGATTTCTCATATGCTCTCGGAAGAGGGATTTCAAAAGGATTTCATTGCAGCGGTTACTTCTGTTTCGATAGACAATGTGCCGGATGTTCGAGAGCGGGTAAAGGCCCTTGAAGAGATGAAAAATAAACCGGATTTCCAGCCTCTTGCTGTGGCATTCAAACGAGCTGTAAATATTCTTAAAAAAGCGGATGATTTTCAAAAAAAGGAAGTGGACCCGTCTCTTTTTGAAGAAAGCTGTGAATCATCACTGTATGATGCATGCCGGGATGTCGGTTTGAAAGTCCGCAGCCATCTTGTTAAAGGAAGTTTTGATAAGGCTCTGATCGAAATAGCGAGTCTGCGTGATTTTGTAGATTCTTTTTTTGACGGTGTAATGGTGATGACAGACAATCCGGAGATAAGGAACAACAGGCTTGCACTTCTATCCGGTATTGCCGGCCTTTTTGAGGATATCGCTGACTTTTCCAGAATATCAACGTAACATATTGAAAAACAGGTACTGGAATATAGATCTTTATAAATATTGATGGCTTCGTAAAAGTCAAAAATACGATGGCAAAGAAAAAAGTTCAAGTTCAAGGCGAGCGAATTGTGAGGAATGAGGAGTAGTTAGCCTACTTCGCAATGACGAACAATGAAGCTCAACGCAGAAATTGGACTTTTTACGAAGCCATTAAACTTTTTAAAAACATAGGGGGGGTAAAATATGCCTTTTGATCCGGATAAAGATAAGATGTTGAAGCAGTGGAAATGCGAGGAAACAGGCCTTCTCATTTCAATCAATCAGTATGGTGATGCTCAGCCCAAGGTTCAGATCGGTCCGCGCATTTTAAAGAAAAAAGATGGAACAGACAGAGCCCCTTCAAAGGCAGGCCGTTTAACAGTTGAGGATATGGAATTTTTTTATGATATTATTGATGAAGTTAAGGACGAGCTGGAAAAACTGGCGCGGCCTGAGTAAAAAGATTAATGGTCTTTAAAACATGAATTATGATGAGGCGGTCATTAATCCGGTAAAAGGGAACAACTCCCCTGATCCCGGGTCTGTGGTAATACTAGTATCCTCCGGCAAAGATATGAATGCGATATGTACCCTCCTTGGTGCAGGGCCGGATGATTTTTCTAATCTGATGACAAGCCGATTTTGTACGATAGATCAAAATGGCCGACGGTGCTCAATAGTAGGCCCGATAATAGGAGCGCCCTATGCCGTTATCCTTCTTGAAACACTGATAGCATGGGGTGCAAGAAGGTTTGTTTTTTTTGGGTTGTGCGGTGCGATCTCAAGAGAGGTGAAGACCGGGGATATTGTTCTTCCAACAGGGGCTGTAATAGAGGAGGGGACATCACTCCATTATGGAGAGAATACCGGTAAAACAGTTTTTTGCTCAAAGGATACCTTTTCCTGGATAAAAGAGATTCTTTCCAGAGAGCAGTTCCCCTGTCATGAGGGAATTGTCTGGACAACTGACGCTGCTTTCAGGGAGACAACCGGGAAGGTCAGTTCCTATCAGGAGAAAAATATTCTGGCGGTTGAAATGGAAACATCGGCTCTTTTTACGGTTGGAAGGTTCAGGGAAGTTGATGTGGGGGCTATACTTGTCGTGTCTGATGAGCTGTCAACTTTAAAATGGAAGCCGGGATTTGGCGAGGAGCGTTTCAAAAAAAACTGCAAGGCGGTTCAAGGGATTATTACAAAATTATGTCTGACAATAAAGCCGGAGTTGAACAACGCATAAAAAAACTGGAAGCGTATAACTCAGCTTACAGAGACGGGAAGCCCCTCATCAGCGATCATGAATACGATCGACTGGTTGGGGAACTCAGATCTATCGATCCCTTCAATCCTTTTCTTAACAGAGTGGAGCCGGAAGATTTCAAAACCAAAAGAGAGGTTCGCCATCCGCTTCCTATGCTCTCCATCGAAAAAGCCTATTCCCAAAAAGAGCTTGAACGTTTTGTCATCCGGGTAAAAAAAGAAGCGGCTGAAATCGGAATCCGGGAGATTTTGTTTTCCATAACGCCCAAGCTTGATGGCCTTGCCGGAAGAGATGACGGAAACGTATTTGCATCAAGGGGGAACGGTGAGATCGGCTATGAAATAAGCAGCGCCTTCCAAAAAGGAGTTTATCCGATAGGGGGCAGAGGGCTGGGAATCGGTGAAATCGTTATTCTTAAATCCTATTTTGATGAGCACCTGTCAGATAATTTTGAACATCCCCGTAACCTGGTGGTTGGCATTATAAATTCTGATACCCTTAATATGTTTGCTGAAAAAGCAATTGAAGACAGGGCGGTTCACTTTGTCCCCTATGTAAAACTCAACTCCAGGGAGGTAGCGGCAGAAGATCTTTTGAGTCAGATAGAAGAGGTAACCGAAAAGCTTTTTAGTGAAGTTGATTACCCTGTTGACGGCATGGTGGTCAGTGTGACCGATGAACGGGTTCGGGATCATATGGGCGCAACGGCACATCACTATCGCTGGCAGATCGCTGTAAAAAAAAAAGGAAAAACTGCTGTAACAAGTGTCATAAATATTATCTGGCAGGTCGGGAGAACCGGAAACGTTACCCCGGTTTTGGAAGTTTTTCCGGTATCCCTTTCAGGCGCGAAAATCAAACGGGTCACGGCTCACAATGCCGGCAAGGTCAAAGCGGAAAAAATAGGACCTGGTGCGGAAATCGAAATCATTCGAAGCGGCGAGGTTATACCTAAACTGGAAAAAGTTATCCAGCCATCCGTTCAGACAGAATTTCCAGAGAAGTGTCCTTCCTGTAATTCAATCCTGTCGTGGGATAATGATTTTTTAAAATGTACGATGTCTTCCTGCCCGGCTCAGGTAGAGCAGGGCATATTTCATTTTTTTAAAATTCTGGGAACAGCAGAGTGGTTCGGTATAAAAACGATTCAGAAACTGGTTTCTAAAGGATATGACAGCCTCAAAAAGATCTATTTTATGAAAGAGGAAGATTTTATAGAGGTGGGATTTGGCCCTGTTCAGTCGAAAAATCTAGTTAATGCACTCCGGATAAGCAAAGAGAAAGCTGTTGAGGACTGGCGCTTTCTGGCCGCATTTGGGATCTCAGATCTTGGTACCGGTGACAGCAGGAAGCTTCTGGCCCATTATCGTCTTGAGCGTTTTGGAGAACTAACCAGGGAAGATATAATAAAAATACACGGCTTTGGTGAGAAAACCAGCGAATCTATTGAAAACGGCATCCAAAAGGTTTGGGAGTGGATGCAGCATATGATGAACCTCGGCTTTAACCTTGAAAGAACTCCCTTAGAAGATGAAAAAGAAGCTTCAGACAGTTCGATTGCCGGAAAGGGAATCGTATTTACAGGAAAAATGAATAAGGGCAGCCGGGAGGATATGAAAGCGCATGCCGTAAATTTGGGCGCAAGAGTGCAATCTGCGGTAAATACAAAAACAGATTATTTGGTGTGTGGTGAAAAGGCTGGAGCCGGTAAGATAAATAAGGCCAAAGAAGTAAATGCCAGGGTAATTACTGAAGAAGAATATTTTAAACTTCTGAAACCGGATTGAAACGGCAGGCAAATTTTAAGATTTTTTATATTATAACGGCCTTATTTTTTTAGACTTCTGGTTTTCCGTCTTCGATCGGCACCATCCCTTCTATCTTCTCCTGCCCTTCGTTCCGGAATATACATGTCATAGGATATGATTCTCCGGTCGATATTGGTGCGTCTGCCTCCGTTGTCGGAGAAAATTTTTTTCAAAGCGGCCCTCTCCTTTATTTTTATAAATAGTCCCACTGAACCGGCAACTGTTTCTCAAGTTTGTGTTATGTAAAGTTACGTATAATTTTATATTTGAACAGGTTTAAAAGCAAAAATTGTACCAAGTCACAGAAAAGGAAATTAAAACTCAAGAATGTCAATATGTTAAATCAATTGGATAAAAGAATAACTATTGGATTTTGTGGAATAAATTAACCCAAAAAAGGAAGGTTTTTACATATATAATAGATAGATTATGTAACAATTTAAAAATCATACCCCCGGATGCAATTGCATCCGGGGGTATGATAATGAGTAATTACTCGTACAGTCCCACAATAGACATGGCACTGACATTTGAGAACGGAAAACCGCCCAGGTTATGGGTCAGCCCGATTTTTGGATCACTGAGCTGCCTTTCACCGGCTCTCCCCAGGAGCTGCAGATACATTTCATAGAGCATTCTAAGGCCGGACGCACCGATGGGATGTCCAAAACATTTGAGCCCGCCATCGATCTGGCAGGGTACCTGACCATCTGAATTGTAGAACCCGTCCATTACATCTTTTAAGGCCCCCCCTTCCGGGGAGATAAAGAGATCCTCATAGGTTACAAATTCAGTGATGGAGAAACAGTCATGCACTTCGATCATGCTGATCTCTTCTCTCGGATTTTTAATGCCTGATTCCTCGTATGCGCGCTTGGCCGCATTTCTGGTCGTTGCAAAGTAAGATCCGTCCCAGCTTTTGTGCGATTGTTCCTGCCCGTTACTGACAGCCAGTTGAAGCGCTTTTACGCTAACCAGATCTGTTTTACCAAGGCTTTTTGCGATTTCAGGTGTGGTGACAATGGCGCATGCAGACCCGTCACTGACACCACAGCAGTCAAAAAGACCCAGCGGGTCAGCAATAATCGGAGAAGCCATAACCCTGTCAATACTGATCGGCTTTCTTAGATGAGCCTTGGGATTTTTTGATCCGTTATCATGACTCTTTACAGATACCTGCGCAATCGCTCTCTTAAGGTCTTCGTAGCTCACATTGTGCTTTGCCCTGTATGCGCTTGCAAGCTGAGCAAATGCTCCTGGCGCTGAGATATTGGGCATTACCTGTCCGGTCAGAGAACCGCTGTTTGCGCTGTCCATGGCAGGCAGCCCCCCATATCCGGTATCTTTTAGTTTTTCAACGCCTTGTGCGAGTGCGATATCACATGCACCGGATGCAACTGCATAAACAGCTCCCCGGAAAGCCTCAGTCCCGGTGGCGCAAAAGTTTTCAACCCTTGTTACAGGAATGTAAGGCAATCTCAGGGCAAAAGGCAGTCCAAGTGAGCCCTTGCCTGTCCCTATTTCATCATAGCACTGGCCGAACCATGCTGCCTGTATTTGACTCTTGTCAATTCCTGCATCTTCAATGCATTCCTGAAAAGCTTCAACCATAAGCTGTTCCGGGCCGCAGTCCCATCTTTCACCAAATTTGGTGCAACCCATTCCCAGTATAGCGACTTTATCTTTTATTCCATCAGCCATTTTATGCCTCCTCTTTTGAAATAACCGGTTTGGCTTTCCAGTAATACTGGGTAAAACCCCTTGGATTATCAAAATTTCTGATTCTAAATACCATCTTAACCGGCAGTCCTACTTCTATTTTTCCCTGTTCATAATCTGTAAAATCGAACATACTCCGGCCCTCATTTTCAAATGTTATCATTCCGTAATGTGCAGGCGGGTCCAGGGTGTAAGTCAGAAGGTCTGATGTATAGGTTTTTATCGTTCCCGGCTGATCTGCAAATTCGCAGTCTTCCTGAGTACCGATTTCACCACATTCCGGGTTAACACATATTTCTGCCTTGGGATACTGAGCGGTTCCGCACTTGGTGCATTTGCCGCCGACCATTCCAAGAATCATTTTCCGGTTGCGGTACAGGGTTGTAAGAGCTGTTTTATAATTTCCCTCTGCTCTCATCATCCAGTCCTGATTCAGCATTCCACGGTGTGAAAGAAATTTGATATAATTCATTTCCTCTTTCTTGTCTGCAAGGGAACCGGATATCCCGTTTCTTTTTGATAGTTTGGTTATATTTTCCGTTACTTCGAAAAGAATCGCAACAGCCCCCTGTCCGAATGCTGTAACGAGAATTTTATCGCCGGGTGCTGCGGTTTCAAGTGCGGAAACCAGCATCACCAGGGGATGGGCCGAAGCTGTATCGCCGCATACCATGTGCATGTTATCTGAAACCTTTTCCGGTGCAATGTCAAAACCACCTGCAATTTGAGCCGGAACGCGTCCGAAAACACATGGCATAACAAATCGGGCTATCTCTTTTCCTTCAACTCCCGTTTTATTTAAAACACCTTTTATGGCTTTTGGAACCAGTTTTGTGATACCTTCATCTTTGATCCACCTTTCTTCCCAGTTGTAATCAAACTGTTGTCCATGGCCGCGAAAATGATCGACAAAGTCGTCCGTAATGGAGCATGCACCTTTGAATTCAGCGATAACATTTTCAGAGCCGATAAGGAGGGACGCGGCACCGTCACCTGCCCAGAGCTCGTGCAGGTAGGCCATTTTGGTGATACGCCGGTCACCTGCTGCTATTAGGGCATTTCGATAATCTCCTGTTTTAACAGCATTTATTCCTGAAATAACAGCGGAAAGGCCGGCACGGTTTGATGCGGTAAAGTCTGCGGATTCAACATTTTCCTCAAGATTCAAAGCCGCCGCCATGATACCGCAGTTCTGTCTGTCCTCAAAAGGAAGATTGAGGGATGCCAGATATGCGGCATCGATTTTTGTTTTGTCAAACCCTGCAATACAGTCTCTGGCAGCCTCAACGGCCATTGTAAGACTATCCTCGTCCCAGTTCGCCATTGAGCGTTCGCCTCCTGCAGAGCCGATCAGCCCGGGTGCCATCCATGCGTTTGCTCCGTAAATAGCCCCCCGGTTTAACCTTAATCGAGGGATATACCCTCCATATGATGTGATACCAACCATTTTTAACCTCCGTGATTTCCTGATCTTTTGTAATGTATTCCGTTTTTTTATCAGGCAAGCAAAGGCCCTAAGAATGCAAAAGATTCACCAACATTGTTGACCTGTCTTGCTTCATCCAAACTGATGATTTTATCCCAGTTGTCTCGTATTTCTTCGACTGGTATTTCTCTTTTACCATCGCCAATGCATATGCCCGGGGCGCACAGAATCTCAGTTCTGCTGAACCAGCCTGCTGCACAGTTGAAGATCATTTTTGTTTCCTGATTGTCTTCAGAAACCAGATAGAGCACCAATGGTGTAATGAATTCAGGCTGAAGCTTTTTAAACAGATCAGGCGGCATAATGTCTTCGGTCAGACGTGATGCCGCGATGGGTGCGATGGTATTGCATTTGATATTGTATTTCGCACCTTCAATGGCGATGTTGTTCATCAGGCCGACAACACCCATTTTGGCGGAACAGTAATTACTCTGGCCGAAATTTCCATAGAGTCCTGCCCCTGAAGCCGTATTGATGATTCTTCCATAACCATTTTCCTTCATAATCCTGAAAGCCGGCTGGCTTACACAATAAGCACCTTTCAGATGAACGGCCAGAACAATATCCCACTCATCCTCTGTTATTTTCACAAAGCTTTTATCCCGGAGTATACCGGCATTGTTGATAACAATATCGACTTTTCCGAAATTGTCTACTGCGGTTTTAACAATGTTTTCACCGCCTTCAACGGTTGCAACAGAGTCATAGTTTGCAACAGCCTCGCCGCCTTTCTTTTTAATCTCTTCAACAACAATATCTGCTGCGCTGGTGCTTGAACCTGAACCGTCACGGGCACCGCCCAGGTCGTTGACAACCACTTTTGCCCCTCTTGCAGCAAGGGCAAGTGCATAGGTCCTTCCAAGACCGGCACCGGCACCGGTTACAATAGCAACTCTGCCGTCAAATTTAATGTCTGCCATGGTTAATCTCCTTCGCTTTTGAATAATTTAAGATTACATCTCGCTATAACCAATTGGTTTGGGGAAATCAGTAAAAAACAGCTTACAACTTCATTAGTTTTGAAATAATGAATTTCATAATTTCATTTGTGCCTGCAAAAATAGAGGTAACCCTTGCATCGCGCCATCCGCGCAATAACGGGTTTGTTTCCACGGTTCCAAAGTCACCCATGATTTCAAGGGATCTTCCAATGATCCGGTTGGTCATTTCGGTCATCCAGAATTTGGCCATCGAAGTTTCTGTTTTAATGTCTTTTTTTTCAATGTGCTCGGCTATCAGCTTGTCGACAAAGGTTCTTCCGATTTTTACATCGGCTGCCATTTCAACAAGTGCAAACTGAACCGCCTGGGATTTGGAAAGTGGTTTTCCTGATGCATCGCTGGTCTTTTTGCAGTATTCAATAATTCCGTCAAGGCACTTCTGAGCACCGTATACTGCCCCCATGGCGCAGACAAGCCTTTCCTGCTGTAGCTTGCCCATCAGCATAAGGAAACCGAAACCTTTTTCTCCCAGAATGTTTGTTTTTGGAATACGGCAGTTATTAAAGAACAACTCCGCAGTATCCTGGCTGTGCCATCCCATTTTTTCAAGCTGCTCCCCTTTTTCAAATCCGGGAGCGCCGTCATCTACAATATAAAGGGACAGGGCATTGTAAGGATTTTCAACTGCCGGATCCTTAGCGGCAACAATAACGATATCACAATGAATACCATTTGAAATAAATGTCTTTGAGCCTGAAATAATTACTTCATCGCCTTCTTCTACTGCTGTTGTCTGGATTGAAGACAGATCACTTCCCGCACCCGGCTCTGTCATGGCAACAGCGGTTACAATATCTCCGGACACGCATCCTGGGAGATATTTCCTTTTTAGCTCTTCTGAACCATATTCTTCAATATATGGAACAACAACATCACTGTGAAGCGTAGCTGCAAGCCCGGTCTGCCCGGTTGACGCCATCTCCTCGCATACAATGGTCGAGTAGAGAAAGTCCTCACCAAGGCCATCATATTCTTCGGCCACACTGGTAGATAAAAATCCTTGCTGTCCTATTTTATTCCAGATCTCTCTGGGAACGATGTGATCTTTTTCCCACTGCGCTGCATTGGGTATTACTTCTTTTTCCAGAAAAGCGCGAAGGCGCTGCCTGAATTCATGGTGTGCTTCCGTATAGTTCAGAATGTCCATCGTTAATTCTCCTGAATAATAATCCCTGGATCTATTTTAACTTCCCGATAGCGGTATTCGCTATGACATCTTTTAGAGCATTTATATTCCCTTCTCTAATCTGAAGTACTTTGGCATCGCGATAGAAGTGTTCTATTTCGTATTCCGTCATATAGCCGTATCCACCGAGAAGCTGCACTGCCTCATTAGTAACTTCCATGGCCGCGTTTGTTGCTGCAATTTTAGCCATTGCCGAAAATTTTGGATCGGATTTGCCGTTATCAAACCTTTGTGCAGCCTCATATGTGATAAGCTTTGAAAATTCAATTTTGGTGCACATGTCAGCAATTTTATGACGAACGGACTGAAATGCCGCTATCGGTCGGTTGAACTGCTCTCTGCCCTTTATGTAATCTATAGCACGATCATAAGCCCCTTCTGCTGTTCCAACAGCCTGGGCTGCCGAAAGTATCCTGCTTTCCGCAAAGAATTTTTGAATATAGTCATAGCCCTTTCCTTCTTCTCCAATAAGATTTGAAAGTGGAACCCGGACGTTCTCAAATGTCAGCTCAGCCATGGGCATCATATTGATTCCAAGTTTTTTGCCGACATCATTTGCTTCAAGACCTTCTGTATCTGCTTCTACAAGGATCATACTGATTCCCTGTGTCGAAGGTTGTGAGTTCTGATCTGTCTGGCAGAGGACAATGTAAAAGGCGGCTGAACCGCCGTTAATGACAAAGGATTTTTTTCCATTGATTACCCACTCATTGCCATCTTTAACAGCTGTCGTAGACAGTAGCGTAATGTCTGCTCCGTTATCCGGTTCTGTGAAAGCACCGCCTGAAAGCATCTCCCCTTCTGTAATTTTCGGAAGGAATTTTTTTTTTAATTCATCTTTACCAAAACGCAGAAGACATTCGGACGCATACCCGGCCATCGTCAGAGTAATGCCCATACTGGAATCCCTGCGACACATCTCTTCAGCAACGATGACATTTTCAAAAATTCCAAGACTGGCGCCTGAGACATCTTCGGGAAAGTGAATTCCAATAAAACCGAGATCAGCTGCTTTCTCCCAGATTTTTTTTGGATACTCCCGTTTTTTTTCAAGCTCCTGTATCAGCTCCTTGTCAAATTCTCCCTTGGCAAATGCTTTTACCGCTTTTTGAATCTGTTTTTGCGATTTGTCAAATTCAAACATTTTTAATACCCCTGACCGCTAATCTCTCCACCTGGGAAGAGGTTTCGTTAACGTTTTTCTTCGGTTATCGGATCACTCTGATGAAATACCGCCCAGCAGAGTTATGTTTGCGAATTTAAAGCGTTTCATTTTTTCCCTGAATAAACGCCGGTATCAGGATAAAATTTAAGGTTTCTTTTACTACACTTAAATATTCTTCTGACCCGGCGCCTATTATCGGGCTCAGAAATTTTTTACCTGCAATAAAATTAAAAAGTGACAGCATGACCGCCATCACTCTGGCTTTTGCCTGCTTTGTTATTTTATCTTTGTCCATGGCAAGCCCCATAGATATTGCAATGTCTGAAATGATATCGATAAAATTGAAATTCGGGATGTCGCCATTTTGTGAATTTGTAAAATAGTTCAGAAGGATCAGGTTCGTTATTTCAGGATTTTGAGACAGATAGTCGCAGGACATGTTGATTGCAATCTCAAGACGCTCAGGGAGAGGTTTCCCGTGTATGACTTTTTCGATATTTTTAAGTTGTTGCTTAAGCCCCTCCTGGGTCGCCATTAATACTGCATCATATAGATCCGCCTTCTCTCCCCAGTGGTAATAAAGAGTTGAAATATCGATACCAACCGCTTTTGCAATCATTCTGGTCGTTGTTCCTGAGTAGCCATTTTCACCAAAGAGCTTGCGCGCAGAATCAAGTATTCTGGCTTTCATCGAGTTTGGATCTCGTCTTGCTTTTTCAAGTGGTGTTACCATCAGGTTATCCCTAACCCCATCAAATCTATCCCAAAACATGTTTGCATCAATTGATGGAGAAAATAGAATAATATTGATCCAATGTCAAGTATAAATCAGCGCTGCATGGTACTGTTTTCGGGTTGATCTATGTATTGAAAAGTATTATCAAAATGATAAGTTCATTTTTTTAATTGATGACCCTTAACTATCAGGTTAAACATATGAGCATTATCCGTTTTTTGATTCTGATCTCGGTTTTACTCTATTTTTCAGTTACCGCGCAATCAGAGGCACTGAATGCTTCTGAAAGATCCTTTAAACCGTTGTCTGTGATTGTGAGCATAATGCCCCAGGTATATTTTGTCGAACGTATCGGGGGAAGTCGGGTATCTGTTGAGACTCTTGTTCTTCCCGGGGAAAATCCGGCAACTTATCAAATCTCACCCGGCCAGATGGCTGGTGTTGTAAAGTCAGATATTTTCTTTCGAATTGGAGTGCCGTTTGAAGAGACGCTTCTGCCAAAGATAAAAACCATTGCAAAAAAACTTCATATTGTTGACACTCGGAAAGGAATCAAACTGCGAAGATTGAAGGCCAGGTTAGACCACCGGGACGATCATGCGAAAAGGGATAGAGAGCATGCTGATCAGGATGAGGGTGAAAACACACACACGCATGGATTTGGCGGCAATGATCCGCATATCTGGCTGAGCCTCTGTCTGGTTAAAAAACAGGCCGAAACGATATGGAGCACACTGGTAAGATTTGATCCTTCAGGAGAAGAAGAATATAAGACTAATTTTAAAGGTTTCATAAGAGATATTGAGGTCCTCCAACAAAAAATTACAGCAACGCTTGCGCCCTTCAGAGGAGAGGCAATTTATGTTTTTCATCCTTCTTTCGGCTACTTTGCTGATGAATATGGTCTCAGGCAGGTCGCCGTCGAGATGGAGGGCAAGACTCCCAAAGGAAAAGACCTGGCAAGGTTCATTAAAATGGCGAAAAGGGAAAAGGTGCGTATTGTGTTTGTGCAGCCTCAGTTTGACCAGGGTGCGGCGCGTAAAATTGCCAGAGCCATAAACGGAAAGGTCATATCGATCGATCCCCTTGCAGGAGATTATCTGATCAATCTTGAGGAAATGGCTATCAGGATTTCAAAGGCGTTGGGTAGATAAGGCTTTTGGTTTTTACGAACTTATCAAGCAATTAATTTTAGGAGATTCCAGTGGCAGAGGATTTTGATGTTGTCATGAAAAATGTTTCTTTTGCTTATGCAAAAGAGAAGGTCTTGGAAAATGTTGATCTGACGATAGAGCATTTGGAT
>JAQYVL010000196.1 GCA_030145525.1 Desulfobacterales bacterium | reverse complement strand
CGGTTTTCCTGTTACTTCATAACAATCGGTTTTCCTGTTACTTCATAACAATCGGTTTTCCTGTTACTTCATAACAATCGGTTTCCGGTTAAACCGGACAGGCGGCATGCCCCTTGACCTGTGAGGGCAGCAGCGATATATTCTTCCTGAATTAAAATCTTATACCTAAATTGAGCTCACTTTAAATTATACTGTTTTCTCATTTATTATTCCAGGGAATATGGCGTTTTACAGGAAAAAATATGATATCATTGTTGTCGGAGCCGGGCATGCGGGTTGTGAAGCAGCGCTTTCTGCGGCCAGAATGGGGTGCAGTGTTCTTCTCCTGGCAATTGATCTGGATAAAGTGGCAGCCATGCCCTGCAGTCCTTCCATCGGAGGAATGGCAAAAGGGCAGCTCGTCAAGGAGATTGATGCTCTTGGCGGCGAAATGGCTAAAATTTCAGATAAAACCGCGATTCAGTATCGAACCCTGAACACAAAAAAAGGACCTGCGGTTCATTCTTCAAGGACGCAGAATGATAAAATTCGTTACCATCTGGCAATGAAGGCGGTATTGGAGAGACAGCCAAACCTGGATTTGAAGCAGGCAATGGTGGAAAAACTGGTTATTGAAGGGAGCGGTGTTTCAGGCGTTCTTGATCAGACAGGGTTCGGCTTTCAGTCCCGGACTGTTATTATTGCAACCGGGACTTTTTTAAGTGGTCTAATTCATATCGGGATGAATAAGATAAAGGCCGGAAGGGCAGGTGAATTTGCCTCATATGAGCTGCCTGCCCAGTTGAAAAAGCTTGGTTTCCAAATCGGAAGAATGAAAACAGGAACCCCTCCCCGGCTCAATAGAAAGAGTATCGATTTTTCACGTTTTTCGATTCAGGAAGGAGATCCCGAGCCAAAGCTGTTTTCTTCTTTTTCGAAAGAGATTACGCTTCCCCAGATTCCGAGCTATATCGGGCATACCAATCAAAACAGCATACGAATCGTTCATGACAACCTTCATCGCTCACCCCTTTTTAGCGGCGTGATTAAAGGTGTTGCAGCAAGGTACTGCCCTTCTTTTGAGGATAAGGTGGTTCGTTTCCCGGAAAGGAATAGCCACCAGATTATTCTCGAACATGAAGGGATTGATACGGATGAAATTTATGCCAGCGGTCTTGGAAACAGTCTTCCCCTGGAGATTCAGATAGAATTTGTGAGATCGGTGGAGGGGCTGGAGGAAGCTGAAATTATGCGTCCGGCTTATGCCATTGAATATGATTATGTAAATCCGGTTCAGCTCAGGCCGACGCTTGAGACCAAGCTGATTTCCAACCTGTTTATGGCCGGACAGATAAATGGAACTTCCGGGTATGAAGAGGCGGCTGCCCAGGGGCTGTGGGCAGGAATCAATGCTGCATGCAGGGTTCAGAACAGGGAAGCGTTTATCCTTGACAGATCACAAGCCTATATGGCTGTTTTAATAGATGATCTTGTAACGCGTGGTACGAATGAGCCCTACCGGATGTTTACATCAAGGGCTGAATACCGCCTTATGCTGCGCGAGGACAATGCAGATCTAAGGCTTTCTGAAATCGGCTTTCATCTGGGGCTTGTCAGTCCTGAAATGTGGAAGGATGTTCAGGAGCGAAAGGAGCAGATCAACATGGAAATCAGCCGGATAAAGAGTACTGTAATCAAACCTGAGCAGAAGGCAAACGCTTACCTTGAAAACTGCGGATCAAAATCGATTCATACCGGTGTTCACCTGGATCAGCTGCTGAAAAGAGCCGGGCTTGATTACGAGTCGGTTCGGGTCCTTGCCGAAAGCCCGGAAATCATAACTCCCAGAGTGGCCCGTCAGGTTGAAATCGAAATAAAATATGAGGGCTATATCAAGAAACAGTTGCGGGAAATTGAAAAATTCAGACACCTTGAAAAAATAAAATTGCCGCAGGAATTTGATTATGACAGTGTGTACGGTCTTTCCAATGAACTAAAGGAAAAACTTTCCAAAGTGCGCCCTGCTTCGCTCGGGCAGGCCTCAAGAATAGAAGGCATCACTCCTGCTGCAATATCTGTACTCATGGTGTCGCTGAAAGCATTTGGAAAATAATCTGATAAATTTGGTGACGTTGAATTTATCAGCCTTGACACCCTCTGAGTTAAAACTTATTTTTAGGGGTTGAATGATACACAAATGACAGCGGTTGATTTTAGGCGATCTCATTTATTTGATATCTAATAGCCGTTTGTTATAAACCATTAAGAAGGAATGAGAAAATGTCAGGAACGGATTATTATAAACTGCTCGGTGTTGATAAAAACGCCTCAGACGAAGAAATCAAAAAAAAATATCGAAAGCTTGCTTTGAAATATCATCCCGATCATACAAAAGGAAACAAAGAGGCGGAAGAGAAATTCAAGCAGATCAGCGAAGCATATGCGGTACTGAGTGATAAGGAAAAGCGCAAACAATATGATACATTTGGATCAACAGATTTTCATCAGCGCTTTTCCCAGGAAGACATATTTCGAAACTTTGATTTCGGCTCCATATTCAAAGAGTTCGGGTTCGGGGGAGGAGGTTCCTCTTCCGGACGAGGTGGAGGCACACGGTTTTCCTTTGGCGGCGATTCGTTTTTTGGAAACCGTAGGGGGAATACCAGACAGGCTCAACCAAAAGGATCCGATATTGTTTACGAACTTCCTCTTACTTTGGAAGAGGTGGCAACCGGAACAAGCAGAACCATCTCCCTTCGGCACAGCGGGCATTCTGAAAAAATTACCGTAAAAATTCCCTCCGGCATGACCGATGGAAAGAAACTCCGCCTTTCCGGAAAAGGTGAGATCAGTCATTACGGCGGACCAAAGGGAGACCTTTTTATTAAAGCCAAAGTGCGAAAGCATCCCCTGTTTTCGGTTGAAGGGAGAGATCTTCACATCGTCAGAGAAATAAAATTAAGCGAAGCAATACTGGGAACAACGATTCAGGTGCCAACCATTGATAAAAAGGAATTCAATCTGACCATACCGCTCGGAACAAAACATAAAACCAAAATGCGGCTTTCCGGGCAGGGATTACCGGATATGAAAACAAAGAAAAAAGGTCATCTCTATGTGAATATCCATGTTAAGATTCCGAAATCGTTAACCAAAAAACAGGAAAGCCTGTTAATGGAGCTTTCAGAAACCGGACTGTAAAAAAGGACCCATGTCTTACCTGAATATACCGAGCAAATATGTTGACAAACCACTATATTCGATATAGTTCTATCCAGAACATAGGTGTATGAATCAAATAAGATACAGTCAATTCGTGGGAGTTAAAATTCATTTTTTGGGTCTGGTGGACGTTAGGTTCATCCAACTCTTTTTTGTAAATTGAAAATGCCTGAACTTGTTCCTGTCCTGTCAAAAGAAGATATTAATAGGATGATTTCTGCGCTTGCAAAGGAAATTTCAGCCGATTATGAGGGACGCACACTTATCCTTATCGGTGTATTGAAGGGCGCTTTTATTTTTTTGGCTGACCTTATCAGGAATCTTACAATTCCGGTTGAAGTTGATTTCCTGCGTGTCTCAAGCTACGAATCGAGCACTTCCTCATCAGAGAAAATCAAATTAACAAAGAAAATAGAAAATGATCTGCAGGGTAAAGATGTATTGATAGTTGAAGATATAATAGATACAGGCCTTACCATTGAGTATTTGATTCAGTATGTAAAGTCATTAAATCCTTTGTCGGTAGATGTTTGTACTCTAATTGATAAGTATGAGCGGCGACGAAAGGATGTGAAAATAAATTATACGGCCCATAAAGCTCTGAAAGGATTTTTTGTCGGTTATGGTCTTGATTACGCTGAAAAATATAGGCATTTACCTGAAATTTACGATCTGAAATTATAACCAGTGAGGATACCTTATGATAATTACCTGTGAGAAGTGTGATATCAGTTTTAACCTGGATGAAAGCTTATTAAAGCCATCAGGTTCAAAGGTAAGATGTTCCAAATGCAAACACGTATTTACTGCCTATCCGCCAGCGCCTGAAAAAGAACCTGAAATACCGGAAGAAGTCAAAGAGGCTGCCCCTGCTCCTGAGTCAGATGATGATCTGGATTTTTCAGGTTTGGAGCAGATGCTTGACTCGGATGACTCTTCCAGAGATGATGATTCTTCAGGAAAAGATCGTTTTGAAGCTGAAACAGCCGAGATAGACGATGATATCGAAGAGGAAATTGATATTTCAGGGCTGGAGCATTTGCTGGATTCCGATGAGGAATCCGAAGTATCCGATGACCTTGACCTATCCCTTGATCTGGATGAATCAGATGAAGCGGAAGAGGTTGCTGCCGCAGATGGGGAACCGGAAGATCTTGACCTGTCCCTTGATTCTGATGAGTCAGATGAAGCAGAAGAAGTTGCTGCCGCAGATGGTGAACTGGAAGATCTTGACCTGTCCTTTGATTCTGATGAATCAGATGAAGCAGAAGAAGTTGCTGTAGCAGATGATGATCTGGGAGACCTCGACCTATCCCTTGATTCTGATGAGTCAGATGAAGCAGAAGAAGTTGCTGCCGCAGATGGTGAACTGGAAGATCTTGACTTGTCCCTTCTTGATTCTGATGAGTCAGATGAAGCGGAAGAGGTTTCTGCCGCAGATGATGATCTGGAAGAGCTTGACCTTGAACTGGATGACGGTGATTCAGAAAAGACGTTAGAGTCAGATCTGTTAGCGACAAAAACTGTTTCAGCCATTGAGAAAGATTCGGATGAACTCGATATAGAACTTAATATTGATGAAGAACCGGAAGAGTCGGAGAAAGCCCTGGAAACGGGTGAGGAATTAATTGATCTGGCGGAGCTTGAGCAGACACTTGAGATGGAACTGCTTTCACCGGTTGGAGATGATGAGTCAGATGGAGAACCCGAGAATGTAGAGCTTGAACTGGCTGATGATGAAGATATCATTGATGATGAGGAGGGTGAAGAAAGCCTTGAACCGGCAAATGATGCCGATGTATCTGATATTGAACAGATGCTGGATATGGATTTGGATGCAGAGGAAGATGCGGTGAGCGATGAGATTGAACTTGAATTCGATATTGATGGCAAGCCGAATGATGACCAGGTAAGGCTTGAGCCTGAAACAACTTTTGTAGATGAAAAAGAATCTATTGTATCCGAAGATCAAATGGTCAAAAAAGATGCCGCAAAAGCGGAAGTGAAAGATGATTCTAAAATAAAACCGGTAAAAGATAAGAAAATCAGCACGTCTGTTGTTGTATTGATTGTCATCGTCCTTTTTGCCTGTGCCGCTGTGGGCGGCTATTTTCTGCTTGAAAGCCAGGGGGTAAAAATTCCATCAATCAAGGAATTGAATATTCCCTATATCAGCGACCTGTTTACTCCTGGTTCAAAAAAAGATCTGGGCTCCGTGGAAGCAGTGCAGAGCAATATAAGGAGTGAGTTCGTCGATAATTCCATGCTGGGCAAACTTTTTATCATATCCGGCCAGGTGAAAAACAGTACTTCCAAAACACATCATTCCATTAAAGTAACAGCAAAACTTTATGCCTCCGGTAAAAAACTGGCAAAATCGAAAACCGTTTACGCGGGCAATACGCTGTCAAAAGAAGAATTGGCGTCAAATGACATTATTGCGATAAATCAACGCCAGGCAAACCGGTTTTCAAGCCCCGGTCAACCGGTTCGGATGAAACCGGGAGAGACAATTCCATTTATGATCGTTATTCCGAACCTGCCTGAAAATCTGGAAGAATATAAGGTTATGATTTCAGAATCGACTCCGGAGTAAATTTTATTTAGAAGCGATTTTAAAGATTGAAATCTGGAAGGGTCGAAAAACCAATCTGAGATTTATGGATTGACTTTTCGGCCCTGGTTATAAAATTGGGCGATATGCCATTTTGGGGATCGTTTCCTTTTTTTTCAGCTTGACTATAACTAAATGAACTGTTAGAAAGATTCTTTATTTTTTTATGGCCGATAGAAGTAAGGCGTTTATATTTAATTGATATTTCAATGATATTTGTTCATGGCGATGTAGCTCAGATGGTCAGAGCATGCGGCTCATATCCGCAGTGTCCGGGGTTCAATTCCCTGCATCGCCACCACTTACGCTACGTAAGCTGCTGAAATAACAGTAGCTTTTTTTGTTTAAAAACCACAAATTTCTTCGATTTTATCTGTAATACACATTGCTGGTACACATTGAACAGATGGGATTGGAGAAATGAGCAGTATAACCAGGTCACCAGCATACCTTTATCATAGTCCACATTCGTATTATTTTCGTCACAGAGTCCCTGCAGACCTTCAAGAATCCATTGGTAAGAAAGAAATACGTTCCTCTTTAAAAACAGGATACTTAGGCCTTGCAAAATCAAGGGCAAGGGTGTTAGCTGTAATTACTCAAGAACTGTTTGTAAATATTCGGGAGGTATTAGAATTGAGTAAGTTTACAGATCAAGACATAACGGCACTAATAAACACCCATATAAGAGAATACCTGGCAGTTTATGAAAGGGCCAGAGCTTCAGCTTGGCAATCAGAACAAGAAGGAGACTCTGAAGCAGCATCTAAATTCTTTAAAACCATTGAAAAGTTTTTAAATAAAAAA
>JAQYVL010000195.1 GCA_030145525.1 Desulfobacterales bacterium | reverse complement strand
ACGGGTCAAAACCCTGGCCTCTGAGCGATTCCAGGAAGTTGTTGAAAATATCGAGAAATCCATTAAGACCCATTTCAAAGACGGGCAAAAAGCTTATGTGACAGGAATCGTACCGATCCTTGTTGAGATGCAGACTGAACTTCTAAAAAATCTGATTCAAAGCTTTTTAATCGCCTTTAGCATCATTTTTTGCATCTTTTTATTTTTGCTGCGTTCGCTCAAAACCGCTTTAATTTGTATGGCCGGCAACCTGCTGCCGATTTTAGTTATTCTGGGTGTTATGGGATGGGCCGGTATAAAACTTGATCTGGCAACGGTGTTAATCGGAAGCATTGCGATCGGTATTGCTGTTGACGATACAGTCCATTTTATCATGCGGCTTAAACGGGAAAGCTCGGGTGCTGAAAATCTTTCCGGCCCGATTCTGGCAACGCTCTTATCTACCGGGAAAGCGATCGTCTGCACATCACTGGTAATTTTATGCGGGTTTATTGTGCTCTGCTTTTCGGATTTCAAACCCATGCAGAATTTCGGCCTGTTAACCGGTATTACAATCATTATTGCTGTCATATCGGATCTGGTCATGCTGCCTGCCATGCTTAGCATATTTATCAATAAACCGAGAGGTGATCGAAAAAGATGGATATAAATCGATGGCTGTGGCCGAAGTATGCAAGAACGTATGATATGCTTCTTCATTCTCCCCTGTATCAGGATTTGACGGATGAGGTGATCGAGTCCCTTGATTTGGACTCGGCAGGTTCTTATTTAAATGCCGGATGCGGTACCGGAAACCTTGAAAAGGAAATAAAGTCACGATCTTTCAAATCTTTAAAACAGATGAAAGCAATCGACTTTTCTCCGGAGATGCTGGCTGTTGCAAAAGAAAAGGTCGATAACGTTCAGTTTGAACAGGCCGACCTGAACCACAAACTTATTTATCCGGATAATTCATTTGACCGCATTGCCATGATTAATGTTCTATATGCTCTTTCCGATCCGGAATTTACATTGGCGGAAGTGTACCGAATTCTGCGGCCCGGCGGAATAGTGGTTATTGTCAACTCCTGCAAAGGCTCATCTCTTCTCAAGCTGGTCAAAGCAAATCTTAAGCGAATAGACCGGGGCAAGAGACTTTTGTTCTGTCTCAGGATGTCCCTGTTATTCTTTATGAATATCGTAATTGCCGGTGCAGGCAAGAGCGGTTATTATCATTTCTGGGGAAAACAGAAATGGGAAGAGATACTACCCCAAAAGGGTTTTCGCAGCCGGTCGATACATCTGACATACGCTGATCAGACATACATGGTTGTAGCGGAAAAGAAGATAACTTCTTAGAAAAAAAGGATGACATGCGTGTGAACTTCGAAGAACTGGATTACCAGCGAACGGCTCTTGGCGAATTGATTCTGCGGCGGCGGAGTGCGCTGGAGGTGGACGGACGTGAGATATTCGAGGTTAAACTCAATGATGAATTTCTCATGTCGTCGCTGTTTCATGAAGGCGAAGTGGCGCTGGCCGACCTCGGGTTGGCAGAGCTAACAGGCGAAGACTGGGATGTCGTTGTCGGGGGATTGGGCTTGGGCTACACCGCAGCGGCCGTCTTGAAATATGACCGGATCGCGCGAATGATTGTGGTGGAGGCTCTGGCGCCTGTGATTGATTGGCATCAGCGTGAACTTGTTCCCAATGGCACACTGCTTTCGAAAGATTATAGATGCCGCTATTACCATGAGGACTTCTTTGCGCTCGCGCGGGGCGAAGGCTTCGACCCTGATGCTCCGGGACATTCGTTCGACGCCATACTTCTTGATATTGATCACACTCCTGATTACCTGCTTAAACCCAGTCACGCAGACCTCTATTCGGAGGAGGGGATGATGCGCCTGCGGGCGTTCCTAAAGCCGGGAGGTGTCTTCGGGTTGTGGTCTAATGACGAGCCGGACATGGGATTCCTGAACATTCTGTCCAGTGTGTTCGATCAGGCTGATGGACATGTCGTCGAGTTCCCAAATCCGATTCAGGGCAAAACAGCGACGAATGGAGTATACATCGCAAAGGTTTAGAAAGGCCATTACAAAAGGAGGGGAGGGTCAAGTCTCATTTTACATAATCGATTAACTGACTGATTCGACAAAATCCGCAAAAGCCTCTTTTGTATTGTATTTAAAACGATAGCCTGTAGTCTTTTTCAATTTTTCCGAACTCGCCAACCAGGGATTGACCATCAATCTCATGGCGGCAGAAGGAAATTCAGAAAGAAATGACAGGCGCAAAAACCAGGCAAGATTGTTAATATGATAAATAAAGGGCCATGGTATGGGGATATGGATGTTCCCCAGGGATTTAATCATTTCCGGATAAGTAATTGTCCCGTCGCCGGTCACATTATAGATCCCGCCTATCCCTTTTTCTATAAGCAGTAACATTACATTTATAAGATCGTCTTCATGAACATACTGAAAGGGCAGCGTTTTCCAGGGCATAAGCACGAACTTCTTCCTTAAATGCCTGGAAAAAGGGTTGTTGATTTTAGGCCCTAACACAAAGCAGGGACGAAGAATTGTAACATTGATTTCAGGATGCCCGGAAATAAAATCCTGCATTAACCCTTCAATCTCTTTTTTATTTTTCGGATAGATAAAGTCGTCATTGCCTCGCAAAGGGCTCTCTTCTGTCAGGGGCATGTCATTGTCCGGATAAAACCCGTAAGCCATGGTTGAACTCGTTACCATGAGCTGTTTTACCCCGGCTTTTGAAACAGCTGTTAAAACATTGCGAGTCCCTCTCTTGTTTATGTCTTCCATCATGCTCTTGTTGTGATGGGGCGTCACAACATAGGCTGCATGAATTACCGTATCGATCTTTTCAATCTTAAGAAGTTCCTCCACAGGCTCGCGGATGTCCTTTTGGATAAAATGAAATTTATCGAATTTTCGAGTCGGTTCTGTTATATCCAGACCAATGACTTTTTCCACCCAATCCTGTTCACACAAAACCTCAACCATTCTTCCGCCGATATATCCGGCTGCCCCGGTAACCAGTATCCTCATCTTACCTCCCTTTGCTGCAGAAAAGATCAATATAGAAGGATAACCACAAAAAGCTCTAACTTCTCCGGATTAAAAGATCCAAACCTAATCAGGGATAAATCCCAGTTCGCGGGCCCGTTTTACTGATTCAATCTCCTCCCAGTCCTTCTTGACTCCAAAATCCTCTGCTATGATATTTGCGCCGATATACCCTCCGCCGCCGATTATCATACCGCCCGGGTTGACACTGGCACCGCAGACGTAGAAGCCTTCAATGGGTGTTCGAACCTGAGAGCAGTTGTTGTTTGGTCTGTTGTAGCCAATCTGAAATGTCTTGTATGAACCCTGCTTAAAGGAACCACGAACCATATCTTTAATTTTCTTCTCAATATAGGTTGGAGGATAAAACAGGGTATGAACCGGCTCTATATTTGGCGCATATTCTTTCCAGGTATCAATACATTTTCTCCCGTAATCGTCCTTGATGTTGTCCCAGTCGCAGTCAAAGGGGACCAATGTTTCAAGTCTGCAGGTATGGCAGCCCCGCGGCGATTGCAGAGGATCAAACAGGGTTGTGCACGTCGCGTGGCTGAGGGGCGTTTCCGGGAGACTGCCGCTCTCGATTTCCTCCAGATGACCCAGAACTTTTTCTATATCATCGATGCCGTTAAAAACTATCATTGCCCTGTTAACATCTTCGTTGTCTTCCGACCCGATATAATTCGGGGCATCTTTTAACGCAACATGAGTCCCGAAAAAGGTCGCCTTCTCCCACTCCCAGTTCTTTGCGCTTTCAACAAGATCGTCAGGAATTTGGTCCTCCTCAAAGAAGGAAAGAAAGTTCTGTTTGGGATCCACTGTCGAGACCACCGCTTTCGCACGGAACTCGGTTCCATCCGTAAGTACAACTCCGTTTACCCTGCCATTATCCATGGTGACCCTGGCAACCTCTGCTTTGTCCCGGATCTTCACACCGATCCCGGATGCAGCCTTGTGCAGCGATGATGAAAGACGGTGAGATCCGCCCACACAAAGCGCCGCATTGAGCATGCGGTAAACATATAAAGGAAAAAGAAATCCCACGCCGTCATAGTCAGAGAGGCCCCACATACTGAAAAGGTTATACAGTCCGGCTTTGACTACCCTGGAGAAACCGTACTGTTCAATTATCTCCACAGGAGTCAGTTCCGACATTTCATTATACCTTTTACCCACATCATCGCCGGCTGTATTGAATGCCATAACCACGTCTATCGCGGGCATTGCCGGCACGTATGTCAGAGGCATCACTATCTTCTCGGAGAACTCCTTGAAGTCCCGGTACATCCGGGCAAAGCTTTCTCCATCTTTTTTTGAGAATGCAGAAGACAAATAGTCAGCAGTTCTTACGGGATCACGATAAAGTACCAGCGGCTTTTGATCTTTATTCAAAAACGCGGCCTGCACTTCAGGATAGATATACCGAACCCCTTTATCCTTAAGGTTAAAATCATGATATACCGGCATAACCTCCGCCATCATGTGATAGACGGCATGC
>JAQYVL010000194.1 GCA_030145525.1 Desulfobacterales bacterium | reverse complement strand
GAAAAATCACTTCAAAAAAAATCTGACATATATCTTTGCTATCTAAGCTTTACGCTCAGCTTGTAAAAATTTCTTTCAACCAAATTTTCGAATAATGTTTTTATTTTTCAACTACATTAAAATTGTGCTTAATGTGTGCCTGCCATGTCAAAACAATACTAAAAACAACTCACTTCTTCCAACTTCTCAGACACAAAAAAAGCCAATGAAATCAAATTAGCAACTGATTTCATCGGCTTACTGTTTTGCCCTTGAATGGATTCTAATACCCCTGCCTATGGCGGGATCTTCGAAAGGCATGGATTATAAGAATGATAACACCTGTTTCCGGACAAAAAAAGACTGGCTGCCCCATGAGCCGTATCAGGATTTGGATATCATTTCCTGAAAAGGCTTGTCATGTTCTATGCTAAAAGATTCTTCAAAATCTTTACCCGGGTTTCCGGCGAGATATCCTTTCACATATTGAAGCGTTGCAACAGGTGCTTCCAGAATCATTTTTCCAATTGACACAGCATGATCGGCAATATCATTCTCAACCACTTCGCTCACTAAACCGATCCGGTAAGCTTCAGCAGAGTCTATTCGACGGCCGGTGAGGCATAAGTCACGAGCCAGTCCGCTACCGATGATCCACCGGAGCGGCGTATAAAGCGGGGGGCCGCCGAATTTTATCTCCGGATGCCCGAAAGTCGTCTGCGGGCTGCAAATTCTGATGTCGCAGAGTGTGGCCAGATCAAATGCACCGCCTAGCGCAGGACCGTTTATGGCTGCGATTGTCGGTTTTTTAAAATTCCACACAATCCTGTGATAGGCTCCGGATGATTTGTAAACATCATTCATCAATTCCGGCTGACTGAATTCTTTTAAATCAAATCCGGCTGAAAATGTCGCGCCTGCACCAGTAAATATAACAAGACCGATATGATCTCCGTCGGCCCAGCTTTTCAAACAGTCAGAAATTTCATTTCGCATCAAAATTGATAATGCATTTCTTTTATCCGGACGGTTTAAGGTAATAATACCAATTTTGTCTTCTCTTTCCTGAATCTTTATCGTTTGATATTCCATATCGTCTCCTTTCCTTCATTTCCCTAAAAACCATTTCTTATGTTAGTAAAAACCCTGAAGCCATGAACCTCCGATAATGACAAGTGTGAACACAATGCACATCACCTGAACAGCCTTTTTCTTTAAAAGGCTGCCCCAGACCGAATAAGGGGCGGCAAAAATGATTCCGACTGAAAAACCCAAGAAGTGAGCCATCACATCGGTATATTCTCCGGATCCGATGAAGGCGAGAAGAGCCAGCCCCCCTCCAATAGACAGCCAGGCACGACGCCTTCCTCCCGGCTGCCTGGATTTATCCAGAAAACTGAACCCGGACAAATAGCCAATTGAACCAAAAACAGATGTCGATGCACCGATGGAAACATGGCCAGCCTTGTACAGGAATGCATTCATCAAATTACCAATACCGCCGGAAAGCAAAATGATTAATAAGCCGACTCCCCATCCCGCAGTTCTGCAGACTGCAGTTCCGAATACAGCCATTCCGATAATGTTTCCCGCAAGATGTCCAACATTCGCATGCAGAAATAAAGCGGTTATAGTTCTGTAATATTGGCCATCCATGACTCGGGATGCGGATGAGCCAAATGAACGGATGGCATGAGGGGGGGCATCAATCATGGCGGCAGCCGCATAGGCAGAAATCAATACAATCGATATCCAAAATCCTGCATAGGTCTTTTGCCGGACGGGTTCAGCATCCTCTCCCGGTTTCCAGGTTTGATTCTCGGCAAGATGCTCCCCCATGATCGAAAACGCCTTTTCAGCATCTGCTTTTCGTACCTGTATGCTCCATCCCGATCCCTTCCTTTCCGTATGATAGAAAATACCGGAGGCGGCCAGAACCAGTCCACAGGTATTTGCCTGATCTTCGGTTAGATTTTTATACAGCATATGCATGGGCTGATCCTGAAGCCATCAAAATCTAATTATCACAAATTTTATGCTCACTCACGGGAGAAAGTGCGATTTTCACAGTATCCTTTCTCCGCCTTTGATCACAGCGTTAACATTTTTAACCTCTTCTATGTTTTCCAGCGGGTTGCCGCTTAGTAATATAAAGTCTGCATATTTGCCCGAAGATATGCTGCCCACATCTTTTTCCATGCCAATGATCTCTGCATTTACGGATGTGGCAGCCTTAAGCGCTTCGTAGTTTGAAAATCCTGCTTGAGTGAGATGCTTGAGTTCCTTCCAGTAAAATCCGAAAAAGCTCAAGCCGGTGCCGCATGTATCGGTTCCGACACCGATTTTACCTCCTGCGACTCTTATCTTCTCAACATTTTGAATGGCGACGGGATACGCTTTTTTAAAAAAAGATATATCCGGATAAAATTTATCCATATAATCCGGAGGTGGATACGGTTTCCGCAAGAGCTTTTTCACCTCTCGAATCGATTGGCGCAGGGGTTCCGGCATGAAATCGGCCTTCCCGTTATTTCCAAGCCAGTTCAGCATTTCTTTGATCTCAAGATTATCGCCGAAAACCTTTAAAGTTGGGACAATAGCCATATTGCCGCTAACAAATCTGTCCACCTCCGCATGTGTCAGGGGATTTGTTGCGCAATGCTCCAGCGTATCGACACCGATCTGAATGCCCTTGTTAAATCCTGCGGTTTCGGTGTGATGCATTGCCATCTTTACTCCTCTTTCTCTCGAAACTTTCCTTAAAGCCATAAACGTTTCATCCGAAAGCTTATTCAACTGTCCATGAAACAGGAAGGACTCCTCTGAATATTGGGTTTTCAGCCAGTCAGCGCCCTGGTCAATGAGACGGTTTCCAACCTTCACGGCTTCTTCGGGTGAACTGATTCGCTCCACAAACTGGCCTCCTGCGATAAATGCCTCAAAAAAATTCAGAGTAGGCGCCATTTCCGGAACACCGCCCTTGCTGGTAATAAAAGAAGTGGTTGATAAAATTCTTGGTCCTACTGCCTTCCTGCGGTTAATTTTCCCCCTCCATTTATTGATCTTACCCGGAAAAGCTCCGACATCTCTGACAGTTGTAACACCATATTTTATGCAGTTTGAAAAATTCAGTTCAAGTTGTCGATTCATCTGAAAAAGGGCATCCCGGTTCGTTT
>JAQYVL010000193.1 GCA_030145525.1 Desulfobacterales bacterium | reverse complement strand
AACGCAGGACCCAAACATCATTTTGATCAGTACGGTGATCTGGAGGATCTGGTAACCGGGACGTACAACCTTTTGGATTTCACCACTGATAGGCGTCTTAAAAACGTGCAGCAATTGAGAAATTTTGCACATAACGAAGTTCAAGGGGCCATCCAACAGTGCAAAACCCCTCTACTGACAGCATCGTCGTGCATGAGGGATGTTGAGAAAACTGCTTTAAGAGAGGCTTTCGAGACGCTCAAGAACGAGGGGACCGGTCAGGTACTGGGGGTGAATGTCCTGCTGTACCAAAAAATAGCCCAGCGGTGGTTTGGGCCGGTGGGGTGGCTGATAGCGATTTGGGCGCGAATCTTGATTTTTGGAACCGGTTTGATGGCACTGTTTCGATTTGGAAATCCTGTTCGGCAGATCATGGGCATCATCTCTTCCCTGCGTCATTTCAAGAAGGCAGAAGCTTCCATAGCAGCCGGAGAAAAAAGTGATCAGTTGGGCGCTGCCATGAGAAAGTACCGGATGGCGGTTCTCAAGAAGTGGCCCGAAATAGCCGATATGCTTGTACAGGGTGGGTTTGAAGAATCGGTCAGGCAAGCCGAAGCCGGTATGTCCGACCGGTCCGAATTGAACGAAACGCTCTCGGCCATGTGGCAGGAGACTCTCGGCTCGACGATTGAAAAGACAGCCCGGCGTTTCAGCGGCACGTGGCTTCAGCTCCTGCTCAATATTCCCACCATCGGTATTCTGGCGCATATTGGCTGGCTGACGGTGAATCATTATTTTGCAGAAGATTATCTTGCGACGGATTTTTTCATTCATGCTTTTCTAACAGCTGGAATTGTGATGTTTTTAAGCTTTTTCCTGTTTCAGGCTTTTCTCCGAATGTTGTCAGGGCCGGAACGCATCATCTCCAGGGCATTTGAGAAAATCAACATTCAGTTGGACCCGCTTCAACGGATGGCCATCGGCCCGGTATTCAAGCAGCTTGATAAACTGCTGGGGGCCGAACCGGCCCTGCCGGGAGACCTTGTCAAAACCACTCCTGACGAAACCACCCCTCCTATTGCTTCACAAACCCGAGGAACCTCGCATTTCTTCATCTTTCCATTCAAACTTGATGAATTCGTAAAAAGTCGAATTCATCAAGTGTTTGGTATTCATAATTCGATGTTGGACGTTGGATGTTCGATGTTCATCTTTTATTTCAAACGAAGAGGCATTCACATAGGAATCCAGAAGAACACTGGATGTCCCCGGCTAACTACTTGCCGGAGCAGGCTTATCAGGTCCGGTATGACGGAGTCTATTGATATGTCCTTTTGAAAAAAATATGGAATCCCCTTTCGGAGTAACCGGAACGTTATTTTGACAAATGCTATAGGTATAATAATCATGATAAAATATAATGAAAAATTAACGTTAAAAAACATATATAGTAATTTTAAAAAAGGAGTAAAAATAATATAATAATATAATAATAAAATCAAAATTTATCTTGACATTATTAAAAATCCATGATTTATAGCATGTGAATTAAAAATAAAGGAGAACTAAGATGAGATTATTAAATGAAAACTTTAATGAAGAGTTCAGTTTTACTTCCTTTATTGATGAGTTAGATAGATTTGATGAAATAGATATTGAGATGATATCAAAGGAGTATGAAATAAAATTTGAATCAAGAGTTAATATAAAAAATCTTGATGAAGCAAATTAGATGTGCTAAGGTAACTGCAAATCCTGCGAAAGCCACGACGGTTTGGAGGCAAAGGTACACCCGCTTCCGGATTATCGTGAAAGATGAGTGAAGCAGAATCTGTTGTTGCAGGTATCTCAGACATTTCACCATAAAAGATTCCCGCTGGCTTTCAGAGGGAATCTTCGATTTTGAAAAGGCAGCTATGGCGGCTAAAATATCCGACAAAGAACTATTGAAAGTGATAGATCGGTATATGGATGCAGATAAAATATGCAAGCAAACCGATTTAAAGCTAAAGACGCTTCAGGCGCGTGTTGGAAGGTTGATCTATAAAAATCTGATTCAAAATTCTTCTCAAATCAAGGGGTTATATAAACCGAAACCCAAAATTGTCAGAATGAGTCAGAACGCTATCATTATTCCCAAAGCAAGGATCGAGGATACCGATTTTAAAATAGGCGATATGTTCAAAGTTACTTGCGAGGATGATCGGATCATTCTTTCACGGCTATAAACTACACATGACAGAACCTGAACTGAGCGAATTTTCCCGAAGAGATGCGCCGAGCTCTTGATGGAGGAGGGTTTGCAAAAAACGTAGGCATACCAGTGGATCTGTCGAGGCTTTTTGCAAACCCTTGATCCGCAAGGGATTGGTGCAGATCGAGATAAAAATCGCTCAGTCAGGTATAACCTTATGGCGAAAACTAAGAAGCACAAATCGATATCAACAGTCCATAGCAGCCATGAGATCTACAAGGGACGGCAGTTCTCTTTTTTTAAGGAACGCATCACCCTGCCACACAACGTTAATGCGGAAATGGCATTGGTCCGGCACCCGGGTTCTGCCGTTATCGTACCATTGTTCGAAGATAAAACCATCGGCGTGATAAAACAGTACCGGCATGTTATCAACGCGTATATCTATGAGATACCCGCAGGGACAATGGATTCCGGGGAGTCGCCGGAACAGTGCGCCAGACGTGAACTGGAAGAGGAGACAGGATATGAGGCCACAAGATTCATCCCTTTAGGAAAAACGTATTTGCTGCCGGCATATTCCGATGAGATCTCCTATATTTATCTGGCAAGAGATATGATCAAGACAGTACAAAACCTCGATGAAGATGAAATCATTGAGGTTCATCGATTCAAAATTCAAGACATTCTGGAGATGATCGACTCGGGTATCATTATCGATGCGTTGTCGATTCTTGCCATCCTGCGTGCAATCCAGTACTTAAAACAATCATGAAAGATAAGAAACAGGTCTGGTTAAACGGTAAATTCATACCCTGGGTATCTGCAACGGTTCCCATATTATCGCATTCTTTTTCGAGAGCTTCTGCTATTTTCGAGATTTTTCGTATTCATACGGGTCCTGAAGGTCCGGCAGCCTTTCGAATGGATGCCCATCTGAATCGTCTGCTGAACAGTGCCGGGCTTCTGGAAATGGAGTTGTGTTATTCCGTGGAGACCATCGCAGAAGCTGTGGCCGAAACCGTTATCCGTAACGATGTTGGCAGGGGGGTGGTGAAGATCATGGCATATTGGGGAGAAGAAGCTGTTATTCGGTTGCTGCCCCAGTCAAAACCGGATCTGGCGATATTTGCCATACCGGAAATGCCGGAGATGAATCTGGACAGCCGGGAACCCGTAAAGACCTGTATAAGCAAATGGCGGAAAATTGATCCCCAAACGGTTCCGGTGTCAGCCAAGGCCTGCTCCAATTACCTGAATGCCTACCTGACCCGGAAAGATGCCGTTTCACGTGGGTTCGACATTGGAATCATGCTGGGAACGGATGGTCTTGTGACGGAGGGCTCGGCGGAATCTGTTTTTATCGTGAAAGACAGCATTGTAAAAATTCCGCCCCTGGGCAGAGTTCTTCCCGGAATATCACGAATGTCCGTCCTGGAAATGGCCAAATCCATGGGCTTTGTAACCGCCGAGGAACCATTGAGTTTGAGTGATATATATGGCGCCGACGAAATATTTCTGTCGCATACGGGTGTTAAGGTCGAACCGGTAAAACAATTTGAAGATAAACACCTGGTGGCACCTGGGCCCGTAACACGCCGGTTAATGGAACAGATGGCAAATATTCTCGCTTTCCAGGATGAATCATACATGCAATGGATGCAGAAACTGTCTGTGTGAGCCCTTCGAGACAGAAGACAGAGGTCAGAAGACAGGATTATTTCTGTTTCTTTATCTTTCCATTCAAAATTCTATGTTGGATGTTGGATGTTCGATGTTCATCTTTTCCATTCAAAATACGAAGCTGTAGACCATTAGCCTATAACCTTTTGTTACTGCCTACTGCATCCTACCTACTGCATTGCTGCTCTCCATCTTCCGACCTCCGACCTCCGCCTTCTGCCTCCTGCCTCCGACTTCCGACCTCCGACTTCTGTCTTCTGCCCTCCGTCGTCGGGTCGAACGCGCCGTGCTCTCGACAGAAGTCGATGACCTCCTG
>JAQYVL010000192.1 GCA_030145525.1 Desulfobacterales bacterium | reverse complement strand
ATATCCATTCCATGGGGCTTGAAGGAAGCAAGTTTGTCAGGCTCACCGGTCCGCATCATTTTCTCCGAATATCCGGTATCAAGATCAAAAGAGTAGATCTCACCATATCTGGCAGGCTCTCTTCTTTCATGCGATGAGATCAGCAGTCGCGGGGCTGTATGCCATCTGTCCAGCACAAAGTCTTCCGGTCCGTCACCGATTTCAACCGGGTAGCAGTTTCTCTTTTTATCATAATCCGGAAGTGGCTTGCTGATATTACAGGATGAAAAGCAAAGAGAAAAAACAATAACAATCAGAATTATGAACTTTATATTCTTATATTCAGAAAATTTTTTTTGATTCACCTATCCCTCCTTTATTCGGCCAACCGCCTCACGCTTTCCTCAGCCTGCTCCATAATTCGATCAAAAAGGTCTTTTACCGTTGGTATCTCGTGAATCAGCCCGATTCCCTGCCCTATTGAAATTACACCGGCGTCCAGGTCTCCCTCACTATACATTTTTCGTGCATTGTCACCGGCAACAATAGACAGAATTTCCTCCAGATCTGCAGCGGAATCCTCTTTTTCAAGACATTTTTTGGCAGCCGAATTGTTCCATACCCTGTGGGTCGCACCCAGTGATCTCATGATCAGCATGGTATCCAGTTCGGTTGCCTGCAGCAGCGCCTGTTTGAGGTTGTCATGAACCGGACACTCCTCGGTCAACATAAGCCGCGTACCCATAATCACGCCCGCAGCTCCGAGTGAAAGGATTGCTGCAACTCCCCGACCGTCCGAGACACCGCCTCCTCCGATAACCGGAACATCTACTGCATCGATGACGGAAGGCACCAGAACGAGTGTTGCGATATCAAGCTTTCCGGTAGCACCACCGTTTTCATAACCCACAACCGTAACCATATCGGCACCGATCGATATGGCCTTTTTCGCATAGCGGACTCCAACGCATTTATGAATCCATGTCATTCCTGCAGCCTTAAAACGATCGCAGAGCTCGGCAGGGACGGAATGACCGGAAGTTTCAACGATGGAAACCCCCTTATCGACCAGAACGTCCGTGTATTCACTGTTGTCTATGGGACGCATGCTGGGAAAAAGATTTATGTTTACTGCAAAAGGTTTGTCTGTAAGTTCCCGTATCCTGTCGATTGCATCCGCGAATTCTTCCTTTGACTGATAAATCGCAGATGCGAGTATTCCCAGGCCTCCGGCATTTGATATTGCAGCGACAAAATCCGAAGTTGAAATTGACATCATGGTGCCTCCAACAATCGGATAGCGGATCCCAAATCGTTTTGTAAGTTCTGTCTGAAACATAGTCCTCCTTCAATAAAACGAGAATTTTTCCTCTTACGCGAAAAACATTTTAATATTTTACGCCCGAATTTATGTTCAAAAAACCTGCTGAGATTCGGCAACCATATCTCAAGACCATGTTAACCGCCACCCTTTTTTTAATGGCAATAATGGCTTCGTAAAAAGCCCAATTTCTTTGTTGAGTTTCATCATTCATCACTACGGAGTAGGCCAACTACGCCTCATTCCTCATGATTCACCCGCCTTGAACTTGTGCTTTTTACTTTGCCATTGGTTTTGTAACTTTTTACGAGTAAAATAACAGTGGACATCGGCAAAACCGCATATAGATCAATAACCTTTACATTCAATAAATTACTGGTGTATTTTATCTCAATCTGATAAAAATTGAATTTCCACTCCCTTTCCGGGAGCACGCATGAAAAAAAGACCGAATGGAGGAAATCCATGAGAATCAATTTCACAAAGATGGAGGGAATTGGCAACGACTTTATCTTTATAGATGACAGAGATCTTCAAATCGAAAAACAGATCTCATATGAACGTCTTTCAAAAAAGCTCTGTGACAGACGATTCGGCATCGGTGGGGACGGCTTAATTTTATTGTCAAACTCTAATACCTGTGATCTGAAATTTAAAATCTTCAATTCAGACGGAAGTGAAGCCCAGATGTGCGGAAATGGCATGCGCTGCTTTGCAAAACATGCTTATGAGAAGAACATTGTGGATCAGGATGAATTCAAAGTCGAAACTCTTGCAGGAACCATCATTCCCAAAATTTTATTTAACACAAAGGGTGAGATTGATTTTGTTCGGGTTGATATGGGCAAACCCATACTTGAAAATAAAAGGATACCGTTTATATCAAAAAACAGGGAATCCGTTTTGGAAAGTATCGAAGTTGACGGCCAGCTGATAGAGATTACTACCGTATCGATGGGGAATCCCCATGCGGTTCTTTTTGTTGACTGTATAGAAAAAGCGGACGTAACCCGGCTCGGGCCCAAAATCGAGGTTGATCAAAGATTTCCTGAAAAAACCAATGTGGAGTTCGTGGAAGTAATATCCAAAAAAGAGATGAAAATGAAAGTCTGGGAACGGGGAGCGGGAGAAACCCTTGCATGCGGGACAGGCGCGTGTGCATCTCTTGTTGCCGCATGTCTTGCCGGTAAAACCTGCGAACGCGCAACCGTTCACCTTACAGGCGGAGATCTTTTCATTGAATGGAACAGACAAAACAACCATGTCTACAAAACAGGCCCGGCCAAAACTGTTTTTGAAGGCCGCATTGAAATATAATGAATACCCTCAATATATGCGACAACTGTGCGGATAAAATCGGTGTAATGATGAATTACACCATAATTACTTCGCCGTCTTCCGGAATCCTCACTTTATCCGTTAACCCTGCCTGATGAACCGCCTGCTTCAAATCGGCGCGCGTGGTTGTGCAATGATTGAAAGCCTCCATGTGAGATGCGATTACAATCCCCGGGGCAAGATCTATGAACTCCAACATCTCATCCATCGGCATAAGTATCGGCCCTCCGATATCCAGGACAGGGGTCCCTGCCCAGAGAAAAGAAATATCAGGCTTCAGAGAAGAGAGCACGTTGCGAACTACGGGCGTTAATACGGTGTCACCGCTGATATACAGAGAAGGCTCGCCCGGAAGTTCAATAAAATAGCCTGCCCCCGGCCCCATAAGTTTTCCGATAAAACCATAACCATGAGATGTTCTGCACGGGGTAATGCTGCCTTCCAGAAACTTCTGCCGTTTGTCCGGGTACAGGGGGACTGCCAGAAGCTTTCGCTTTTTCAGATAGGCCTCATCCAGTACATTGCAGTATACCGGCACCTGATTTTTCGATAATAATCTTGCCCCTGCCCTGTCCAGATGGTCAAAATGACCCATACGGCAATGGGTGATCAGGCCGGCAGTGATATCTTCCAACTCCTGATTTATATTTTTCGGAAGCGGTACGACAGGATTGAACCTTGGGAAACGGCGAAAAAGGGTATAAGGCGGCAGGCTGCCTTTCGGGCCCAAACAGGGATCCACAATTATGTTCTGTGCACCATAGCTGATAATCATGGTTGCATTGCGGATAAATTGTATTTTCATATGCGGGCTTCCTTTGAGTTATAATAAATGTCATAAATATGTGCCGCTTGATCACTGAGATAACACATGAATCGGAACATTATTGTGACAGACACGATAGAAGGAACGAATTTAATTAACAAATTAAACCATCAGCTACGCTGATGGTCCCGGCTTTGCTATGCGGGTAAGTTAGTGGTTTATTAAAAAGAATACCTCCATTAAATTCAGGATGGGTGACCCTGAAAGATAAAAGGAGGTATTCATTGAAAAGTTTTAAGAGATTATCACACGCGGTATGAGAATGTAAATACCATGTTGTCTGGTGTCCAAAATACCGATTCAGGATATTGAAAGGGCAGGTGGGGCGGACTCTTCGTGATATAATCCGGCAACTTTGCGAGTGGAAGGGCATAGAAATTTTAGAGGGTAATGTCCAGATAGACCATATACATCTGGTTTTGTCTGTTCCTCCAAAGTTTTCGGTATCTGAGGCAGTTGGTTTTTTAAAAGGCAAAAGTGCCATCAAGATATTTGATATGCACCTCGAATTAAAGAAGCGGTATTGGGGGCGACATTTTTGGGCAAAGGGATATTGTGTAAGCACAATAGGTCTGGATGAAGAACAGATTAGAAAATACGTCAGAATGCAAATGCACAAAGATAGAAGCATGGCTCAACTCAAATTGTGGAATAAATAAATTGACCCTTTTAGGGTCCCCATCAAGCCACCCCTTTTAGGGGTGGTTATTGACTACTTTTCCGAAAACGGTGTGCTTTCAATAGAGACGAAGCAAGGCATCTTCTATCGGCTCTCCCTGTAATCACACCCGGG
>JAQYVL010000191.1 GCA_030145525.1 Desulfobacterales bacterium | reverse complement strand
CACCCTTCCCTCTCCGCAATTATATGCAGCAAGAACTGTCGCCCAGTCGCCAAACAGCGAATGAAGTTCCTTTAAATATGAAATTGCCGCTCTGGTGGCTTTGAGGGGATCGAGTCGTTCGTCAATGTAGGTGTCCCGTTTCAAACCGAATTTGTAGCCGGTTGAAGGAATGAACTGCCACAATCCCAGCGCTCTGGCTTTGGAAAGCGCCCGTGCTTTGAATCCGCTTTCGATCAGAGGAAGCCAGGATAACTCAACAGGGAGTCCGGCGGCTTTGATTTCAGCCACTATCTGCTTTCGATACATTCCGGAACGTTTATAAGATTCAATAAAAAACTTTCTTTCCCTTCCTTTTGTAAACAGATCGATCTCTTTTTGTGTATGCTTGTTCATTATGATGGGGATTGCTTTGTGATGTCCTGTCACCACAGAACTCCGTGAAGCATATATTTCCAGGATCCGCTTTGAAATCATAAACCGTAGGTCTTCTTTCTGCTGCATAAGCGCCGACATATCATTCGTATTGATATCCAAAATCAGGGAGTATGCCTGATCAAGGGATTTCAAGGCCTCATCAAGGTTTCCGTTCTGCCGTAATTCCTGAGACGTCCGACAGTGTTCAAGGGCTTCATCCAGCATAACCTGTGGCTTTTGGGATTCTGACACTTCCCTGTTCATCCTGTTGTCAGACCCCGTCTCATACCCTGCCTCAACCATAGGAGAGACTTCCAAGATGCTATCATTTTCTATAGACGTATCGGGTAGTTCAACAAAATTTTTCCGAAAGGATATTTCGTTGTTCCGATAGATTTCCAGATAGGCAGGAACTTCTTCGGTGGCGTTCAAAATATCCATTTTGTGGGTTGACCGGCCATTATAAAATGTTTGCGCACATCCTCCCAGAATAGATAAGAGTAAAATCTGAAGAGTAAAACCATAAAAATATTTCATGACCGTCTGCTCCTTCCTCATGATAAAAGCCGATTCTGAAATCTTGAAAAATAACCGTTTCGATTACTAATTTTCCTGATCTCCCTGAAAAATATGAAGTTTGTGTTTCAATATTTATGCCACGGGATAAGGATATTTCGCCTTTTTTGTCTTTATATCGTGAGGAAACCTGGATTTAAAAATTTTAATATAAATTTCAAATAGTTATTTTTGAAAACCGGAAATGAAAAAAGATATTATATGACGGGTATGGGGCTTTCTGCATAAATAGCGTCCTATACAGAAAGAAAAAAGATAACTTTTTATAACCCTACTGTATCCAAAAGTGTAATGATCAATATGGCTTTACTGAAGATTTTCCAATATAGATATTATTTAACTTTGCTTTGCGGCGTGACATTTTGACTTAATTCGATTTTTCTTCAAAAACCTTTGCGATTATACCTGCCAGTTTCAAGGTGTGCCTGCGAATTTCTTCAGTATTTCGGCCGGGGTAACGGGCATAGCTGATCATGATGCCGTTCAGCGCCGAAAAAAGAGCATGGGAAACAATCCTGGTGTCTTTTTGGATACCCATTGCGCGCACACAGCCCTCTATGCGATCCATAAGCAGCCGCATAATATGGTTCAGCTTTTTCGTGGGTTCGACTGAAAGCTCCCCGCCCAGCATAAAGTGCCCCATCATCTGATAAAAGGTCATGTTTTGGTTAAGGTAGGATATATAGATCTTGCACAGTCTCTCAAAAGATGGAAATTCCTCCCTGTTTTCGTGATCCAGTATCTGTGTGATCTCTTCAGCGCTTTTTAAAAAAATATCCAAAAACAGTTCATCCAGGTCAGCATAGTAATTATAAATGGTTCCAACGCTTACACCGGCGGCCTTTGATATTTCCCTTACGTTGACTTTTAAAAAATCCTTCCTGGCAAAAAGGTCGCGGGCAGACTCAAGGAGGAGTCTGCGCCTTTCATCCCGCTCTTTTCGCTTTAAATGGTTAAATCTATTCTCAGTCAATCATCTATCCTTACTGTTGATAGTCTCGTAAAAAGTCAAAATTCTGATGGCAAAGAAAAAAGTTCCCCGCTATCAGCGGGATTTCCGCTTCGCTTCAACAAGCTATCCAAGGCGCGCAAATCTCGAGGAATACCGTGTAGCGCAGTGCAGCGGTAGCCAAAGGCGTGTGTAGTTAGCCTACTCACGCCTATCGGCTATCATTGCGCTTCGCTTAACAGTACTGACGAGGGATGAAGCGCAACACAGAAATTGGACTTTTTGTGAAGCCATCACTTTTTGTTTTCATGGACCCGCATCATATCTTCATCGGTAAAACAGCGCTCGGTTTCATCAGGGTTCATGGCATCTTCTTCCATTTTACGACGATCATAACCGGAATCTAAAACCTGATTATAATACTCATGCTGAATAAGCAAATTCATGATCTGGCTGGTGCCTGTCCAAATCATTGACAGACGCACATCCCTCAGCGCGCGTTCAATCGGATAGACATCCGTATAACCGATGCCTCCCATTATCTGCATGGAATTGTTCACAACTTCCCAGGCGGCTTCTGTGGCAAACCTTTTTGCTTCACTTACAAGCCTGCGAACGTTTGGATAATTTTCATCAACGGCACGGGCTGCCATAAATGTCAGAGCCCTGGCAGCGTCAAGCTGCGTGATGGAATCCGCCACCATAAAATTTACTGCCTGATACTTTCTGATTTCCTTGCCGAATGCCCGACGCCGGTTTGAATATCTCACTGCCAGATCGAGCGCTCCCCAGGTGCCCAAACAGCCTGCCGCCGAAGTAAGTCGTTCCGGAATCATCATCTGATGAAAACAAATCGCACCTCCGTGAAGTTCTCCTACCAGGTTCTCTTTCGGTACTTTGACATCTCTGAAAACAAGTCTGCCTGTTCCGCCGCCCCGGCATCCGAGCAGGCCGTACAGATATTCCGTTTCAACGCCCGGCCCCTTATCCACGATTAAAAGACTCAGCCGGTTGTACTTATTTGAATCCGGTTCGAAGTTGGTACGGCAGTATACCAGAAAAAAATCCGCACCTTCAGCACCAACAACAAATCGTTTTTGCCCGTTTAAAATAAAATGATCGCCTTTTAGCTCCGCTCTTGTCATTGCACCGAAAAAATCTGAGCCGCCTCTGGGTTCGGTAAGCGCCTCAGCCGCGACAAGTTTTCCTGCAATATAGGGTTTTAAATAATTCTCCTTTTGTTCCTCTGTTCCAAAAACATTCAGCGCCTCTCCCACAATAGAAGGCATTACAAAGGCACACCCTAAAGCCATACCCAGGCAGCCGATCTCTTCGGATGCGGCAACTTCGGCGACCCAGCTCATTTCAAGTCCGCCGTATTTTTTAGGAAACCTTATACCTCGAAGATTTATTGCAGCGAGCTTTTCCACAAATTCCCGCGGATATGTGATTTCATCTTTATCCATCTTTCTCAGAAAATCACCGGTTATTTCGTTTCGGACAAAGTCCCTTGTTTGTTTTTTAAGCGCCTGCTCTTCAGGCGTCAGCATGAAATCATACATAATTCCGCCTCCCTTATTAAATTAAATCGGAAATGGTGTGAAAAAATATTGAACGTTGCTCAATTTATTGAACATCGCTCAATTTGTCAATAATAAAGATAAATGCCCGAACAGCCTCACAAAATTTTTTAAAAAATCGGAAAAACAAGATTGCTAAGCTCGTAAAAAGTCGCAAAATAGACGGCAAAGTAAAAAGTTCCCCGCTATCAGCAGGATTTCCGCTTCGCTTCAACAAGCTATCCAAGGCGCGCAAGTCTTGTATAATGAGGTATAGATAGCCTATTCCGCAATTATACAAGATGAAGCGCAACAAAGAAATTGGACTTTTTACGAAGCCGTCAAAGCTATCTCCAGTCAATATCCCCTGGATCATAGGAAAGGATCACTTCTTCTCCCGGATACAGTACGGAATAACGGGACTGCTTATGTGACAGGTTCGCGCAAAACTCAAAGCTTCCGATAAGTACGGAGGCTGCGATATTTCCGGTTTCCTTTTCGAGGACAAGGCGGGTTATTATGCCGCGTAGGTATTTTCCAGTTGAAGGAGTCAGGTCTTCTTTGGAAAAAACATGGATCTTTTCAGGGTCAATAACAGCGGCCGCATTTTCATGCGGAGGTCTGGGCACAACCAGCCCCTGTCCTTTGCTAAGATTTTTTTCGTAAAATCCGCCCGGAAGGGGTGTAAAAGGGCCGAAGATGATATTCGTCTTTCTGTTTCCGGATAAGCGCCCTCTGAACAGATAGATGATATTGTCGCATACACCGGAAAGCCATTCCAGGTCATGGCTTGCGATTACCAACGTGGTCCCCCACTTCTCTCTGGCCCGGAGAGAGGCTTCCCGGATGAGGCGGCTGCTGTCAACATCGACATTTGCCGTCGGTTCATCAAGGAGAAGAACCTTCGGCTTTAAAATGAGTCTCGCGGCAAGCGCTACCCTCTGTGCTTCGCCTCCCGAGAGTTCATACCACTTTCGATGGGCAAATGATTCTCCGGAAAGTCCTACAAGGGCAAGTGATTCATAAACCTTTTTCTTTATATTATCCGTATCGCCGCGCAGCTGAAGCCCGTATTTAATGTTGCGAAACACGGTCCGCTTCATAAGGTAAGGAGTCTGAGTCAAAAATGTTACCTGAAATCTCACGGTGTCAGAGAACGGTTCCACTGGTTTCCCTTCAAAAAATACAGTTCCGCTGGTAGGCTTTTCTATAAAGGCAAGCATTTTCAAAAGAGTGCTCTTGCCGCTTCCGTTTGGTCCTACAAGCCCCACAATTGAGTTTTGAGATATCGACAAATCTTCAACCTGCAGTACAGGCTCCTGCCAATATCTGTGAACCAGTTGTTTAACCTGATATATTGGACGCTCTTTCAAAAGGCTTTCCTTTATTTCTTTCTCGCAAAAGAGACTGACAGGTTCACTACAAATGCAATGGCAATCAAAATCAAACCCAAGGCAATCCCCATGGCAAACATTCCTTTACCGGTCTCAAGGACAATGGCTGTGGTGATGGTCCTTGTATACCATTTTATGTTGCCGCCAACCATCATGGATATGCCGACTTCCGTCATTACCCTTCCGTAAGCGGTCAAAGCCGCAGCAAAAATCCCGTAACGGACTTCCCACAGGCTGGTCAAAACGAGCTGGCTTCGGCTGGCTCCCAGTGAGATCAATGTAATGCGCAGATGACGATCCATGGCCTCGACAGCAGTGGCACAGAGAGCAATCACAATAGGAAGGGCCAGTATGGTTTGGCCGATCGCTACACCCGGCAGGGTAAAAAGCAGTCCAAAATCTCCCAGCGGCCCTCTCCGGGACAGGAAAGCATAAACCAGAAGCCCGATAAAAACGGTTGGGAGAGAAAGCATGGTGTCCACGATAAGACGTATCTTTGTTTTTCCCGGAAAGCTGAAATATCCGAGAAAAAAGCCAAGGGGAATGCCTATAATAAGGCTGGCACCCATAGAATAGCCGGAAACTGTGAGAGTAGCCGATACAGCCGACCAGGTCTGATCGTCCCCTTCTATGATCAGTTGTACTGCCTTTATAAAACCTTCGAGTAGATATTCCATGGAAAACTGTTGTTATGTCTTAACCTTTAAGTCAACGAATTCCTCAATCCCTTAATTCCTCAATTCCTCAATCCCTCAATCCCTCAATTCCTATCAAATCTAATTCGCATTTGGTATAAAAAGCGGTTTGCCGAGAAGTTTAAACTCTCCGACTAACCGCTGCGCTTCTTTTCCCGCCATCCAGTCTGAAAACTTCATTGCCAGATCATACCGGGCTTCCGGACAGTTGGATTTATTGATGACAATCACACTGTATTGATTCTTAAGGATCGCATCTCCTTCAACCATAATCTTCAAAGCCGGATTGCCGCCCTTATTATCTCCATATTTGATATAGGTTCCTCTGTCCGTCATCGTATAGGCTTTTCGCTCGGCAGCGATATTGATCGTGGACAGCATGCCCTGGCCCGTTTGGATATACCAGGGTTCCCTGTTCGGAATGGCAAAACCCGATTCTTTCCAAAGAAGAATCTCTTTTTTGTTCGTTCCGGAGTTATCCCCGCGGCTCACAAAAGCAATTTTTCGATTCTGAATCCCGGTTAGCGCGTCAATTACTTTTTTTCCCTTTATCCCGGCAGGATCTGAAGCCGGACCAATAATGATAAAATCATTGAACATTATCATTCTCCGGTTCACGCCGTAACCGTCTGCAACATATTTTTTCTCGGCTTCCGGTGCATGAACAAGAAGCAGATCCACATCACATCTTCTTCCAAATTCAAGTGCCTTACCTGTTCCGACTGCGGTCCACTTCAATTCAACACCGGCTGCCCGCGTAAAATGGGGGGCCAGGTAATCCATCAACCCGGTATTGTCGGTGCTGGTCGTCGTAGCCATCATCAGGACAGGTCTTCCTGCAAAAGAAGGTGAAGAAATCAATACAAACAGCAATGTAATTAAAAAAATCCGGAAAAAACATTTCTCAGACATTCCAAATTCAGATCTCCTTTATAAATTGGTGCCGAATCCTCCCGGCTGTTGTCCTTTTTTTTATTTTACGGTTTACTGATCTCGGAAAAAGACAGTTGGCGGAGCGCCGTTATCTAGCTTTTTACGAGACCGATAAAATTAAAGCAAGGCTGAAATTCCAGCCCTGCTTTTTCAGGTGGGACAAATAGTTCATGGGTCGGGGAGTTTATTATAAACATAGCCTCATGGATAATTTTTTTATATCGTGCAAACTCATTCAAAAGGGTTCGATAATAAAAAAACAGGATATGTAACAATAACAAACTGTTTAAACAAAGTGGAATGATTAGCAAAATACGAAAGCCATTACCAGTAATCTGTTTTTTCTAACGATCCCTAATGCACTCAAACAATACACGGTATAAAAAAATCATCCACTCAGCTATAAATGTCGAATTCTGAGAGAAACTCCCCGAGGCCTCAAATAGTTATATTTGAACAAATTTATCTCCCGACCTCTTGATCAGTCCATCACGAATCATGAGATCGAGACTCTTTGAGATCATGCCTTTTTCAAAGGTTTCCTGAAGGATCTTATCCGGCATTCTATCCATATAAACCGGTGAAATACAGGCCAGATCATCAAGAGAATGCGGTGTTGCGCATAGGGACAGAATTTTTTTTCTGTGGCGTTCAAACCCATCTGAAAATTTCTTAAAATCATCGGTTCTATCCCCATACATAGGCATTTTATGAGAAGAACATACCAGTTTGTATGGCAATGACATCACCTTTTGGATGCTTTTCTTGAAAAGCTCAATGTTGCATTCCGGCTGGCCGTAAAACGGTCCGAATCCGGAAAAATCAATATCTGAAGTAAGCAGTATTCCTGTTTTCCTTTCAAAAAAGGCGTAATGGTCGTTTAAGTGTCCCGGAGCATGGACCGCCTGGAGCTGGAAACCGCTGATTTCGAGCACATCACCATCGCAGAACCTTTCGTCCGGCTGACGCAAAGGGTGGAGGCCCAGACCTTTACCGATCAGTTTCACCCAGTATGCTCCTTTCTCAGGCGTTCCCATAAAGCGTGTGCCAAGTAGATTGAGGTCCGATACGGAATCAGGTGTTTCTTTCGGCATCAGGATGTGTCTGTCCCTTAAAAGATGCCATCTGAGGATGTGATCCGGATGGGAATGGCTGAAAACAAGAATATCGATTCTTTTTTCCCGATCGATTGAAAGGAGAGTCTCCCTGTCAATTCCGGCATCGATCAGAACGGTTTTCTTTCCGCAAAGCAGGAATGTATTGCAAAACGGAAACAGTGATTTATTGGGTGCTGTTATAAGATAAAAATCATCTGCCAATTCTATGACTTTGTCACGTAAAGAACTGATCATTCCAGTGTTCCATCCTGAAGCTATCGGCTATCAAAGGCAGGGTATCGGTAAAAAATGATACGCCTGCAAAAAAGTCCAAGACTGTTCCATTACCATTATGGCTCACAAAGTCAAGGCATGGTTTGGCCAGTAACCGCCTATTAATCATTGCAAAGACGGCATCTAAACTGATAATGAGTTAATTTCAGGGCGTACCGGATATCTTTCAATCAAAATATCCGGATTTTATATCCAAGCCCTGACAAACAGCTTTTAAAAGCGAATTGACACATAAACGGTTTTTAAATGAACACAGTTCTTGAAGTTAAAAATCTTACGAAATTTTATCCTGAAGTGAAGGCAATCAACGGAGTCAGTTTTTCCATTGAAAAGGGAATCTGCTTTGGCCTTCTTGGACCGAACGGCGCTGGAAAAACAACAACCATCGAAGTAATTGAAGGGATCGTACCTCCCACATCCGGTGAAATCCTATACCGGGGAAAATCCAGAGGCGCGAGATTTCGGGAAGAGGTGGGGATACAATTCCAAAACACAGAGCTGCCGGCCTTTCTCTCCGTTAAAGAAACCCTTGAGACGTTCCGAAGTCTTTATGGCCGGAAGTCCGATATGGATGAACTGATTGAGATCTGCTATCTTCAGGAAATACTGAATCATGACAACCGTAAAATATCAGGCGGCCAAAAGCAGCGGCTGCTTCTCGCGATGGCACTTGCCAACGATCCTGAATTGATTTTTCTGGACGAACCTACGACAGGTCTTGATCCACAATCAAGAAGGCACCTATGGGACATTGTCCGAAACATTAAAGCCAGGGAAAAAACCGTTGTTCTGACCACGCATTATATGGAAGAAGCCCAGATTTTATGCGACATTATAGCGATCATGGACTATGGAAAAATTATCGCTGCCGGTCCGCCTGAAAAGCTTCTTGAAGAACAGTGCAGCGGTACTGCCGTAATTCTTCATGAACATATCGATGAAAAAACACTCAACTCAATTCAGGGAAACTGGGTCCGAATGAAGGACGGAGTAGAAATTTATCCCGAAAACCTGAATGACTGTATCAAAACACTTATGAATCTTGGAATAAATCTCTCAAAAATGACGGTTCGCCCTCAGAATCTCGAAGATCTTTTTCTGAAACTGACCGGCAAAAGACTTCGGGCATAAGCGCAGGTGACTTTGAATGATCAGAAGAATATGGACATTATTTAAAGCAAGAAATATGGAGTTTTTCCGCGATAGAGCGGCATACGGCTGGAACCTGCTGTTCCCGTTTATGATTATTATCGGTTTCAGCGTCATGTTCAATGAAGATCAGCAAACCATGTACAAGGTCGGTGTTATAATTGACAGCAATACGGTAAAGACCCATGATTCGGAAAATATTTTGGTTTCCGTGCTCGAAGACATTCAATACCGAAACTTCAGAAAAACAAAATATATCGAATTTATAGAGTTTAATGTTTTTAATCACGCATTGGACAAGCTAAAGCACCACCGGATTGATCTTCTGATTAATCCCCGGTCAAAGCACTACTGGATCAGTCAAACTTCACCCAAGGGCTATATTGTTGAAAAACTGCTCAAAGCGGGAGTAGAAAACAGAAAATTCCTCTATAATCAGAAAAAGATATCCGGCAGGGAAATTCCCTATTCGGAATGGCTTTTTCCGGGGATACTGGGTATGAACATAATGTTCAGTGCATTATACGGTGTAGGATATACCGTTGTGCGTTATCGGAAAAATGGAGTTTTAAAAAGATTCAGTGTAACCCCTCTCAAACCATACGAATTTCTGGCCGCACAGATAATCTCACGAATATACCTTCTTTTTATCACAACCCTTATTGTATTTCTGGGATGTACATTGATTTTCGGATTTAAATGTCATGGCTCCTATCTGAGCCTTCTCGTCGTATTTTTTTTGGGTGGGTTCAGTATGGTATCTGTCGGGCTTGTTGTTGCAGCCAGAAACAGCAGTGAAGAGTTTGCAAATGGTGTACTGAACCTGATCTCGTGGCCCATGATGTTTCTGTCCGAAGTCTGGTTTTCGCTTGAAGGGGCAAAACCCTGGGTAAAAACATTTTCAGCATTTCTGCCGCTGACTCATCTGGTTGACGGAGCACGCAGAATCATGAACGATGGCGCGACTCTTTTTGAAATCAAATATCAGCTGCTCATGCTGGCGTGAATGTCTCTTCTATTCTTTATAACCGGTTCCGTTTCTTTTAAGTGGAACAGCAATTAATGGGCATTATGAAAATCAGATCAAAACTTCCGGATATCGAAACAACCATCTTTACCGTCATGACAAAACTGGCGCGGGAGTGCAATGCCATAAATCTCTCCCAGGGATTTCCTGATTTTGAAACAAGCCCTTCTCTCATAAAGCTTGTCGGAAAATATATGAATGAAGGATACAACCAATATGCGCCCATGCAGGGTGTTCCAAAACTTCGGGAACGAATCGCCGAAAAAGTTCTGGAGCTCTATCATGCAGACTGTAACCCCGATACCGAAATCACGGTTACTTCCGGAGCAACCGAAGCACTGTATTGCGCAATCAGCGCTGTTGTAAACCCGGGTGATGAGGTGATCCTGTTTGAACCTGCATTTGATTCATATATGCCCGCAATAAGACTTAATGGAGGCATCCCTGTTTTTCTCAAACTCTCATTTCCTGAATACAAAATTGATTGGGACAGGGTAAAAAATACCATCTCCTCCAAAACAAAACTGATTATCCTCAACTCTCCTCATAATCCAACCGGAACAGTTTTATCCGGGAAAGACATGCATCAACTTAAAGAGATCGTCCGGGACATTGATATTTTTATTATCGGTGATGAAGTCTATGAACATATCATATTCGACGGATTAACTCATGAGAGCCTGCTCAGGCACCCCGAACTTGCTCAAAAGAGCTTTGTAATCAGCTCATTTGGCAAAACATACCATACAACAGGCTGGAAGATCGGCTATTGCGTGGCGCCTGCCCCGCTTTCAACGGAATTTCGAAAAATACATCAGTATCTTACATTTGCCTCCAATACTCCTATTCAATATGCATATGCAAAGGTCATGGAAGACAAAAGCCGATACCTGAACCTCTCCTCCTTCTACCAGAAAAAAAGAGACCTGTTTTTGTCTATTACAGAGCCCTCCGGATTTAAGGCTCTGCCTTGCCGGGGAACATACTTTCAGATGATGGACTACTCTTCCATCTCAAAGGAATCGGATATTGATTTTTCAAAACGCCTGACCCGGGAATATGGCATTGCAGCGATTCCACCCTCTGTTTTTTACCATGAGAACGATGATAACCGGGTACTCCGGTTCTGTTTTGCCAAAAAAGATGAAACCCTGGAAAAGGCGGCGGAGATATTATGCAGAATTTAAAAATCACGTTATTCCAGACGAAACTGGCATGGGAAGATAAAAAGAAAAATCTGGCCATGTTCGACGAAAAAATTGACAAAATAGATGAAAAGACTAATTTGATTATCCTTCCGGAAATGTTTTCAACAGGATTCAGCATGAACGCTGAAAAACTGGCAGAAGAGATGGAAGGCCCTACAATTTCATGGCTCCTTCAAAAATCAAAGCAGAGAAATGCCGATATTGTCGGCAGCCTGATTATCAGGGAAAATGGCCGGTTCTTCAACAGGCTTGTCTGGGCGAAACCTTCGGGTGATCTTTTCACATATGACAAAAAACATCTTTTCCGCTTTGCAGGCGAAGAGAAAGTTTTCAGTGCCGGAGATACAAATATCATTGTTGAGCTGTGCGGATGGAAAATCCGTCCTTTTATCTGTTATGATCTGCGGTTTCCATTGTGGACCAGAAATTTCAACAACCAATATGACCTTGCAATTTTTATCGCCAACTGGCCTGAAAAACGCGCTGCTCACTGGAATGCTCTTTTGCCCGCCAGAGCCATTGAAAACCAGTGTTTTGTAGCGGGAGTAAACATCGTCGGAAAAGACGGGAAAGGCATAACTTACAGCGGTGATTCCTGCATCATCGACCCGGTTGGAAAATTTCTTTTTCATAAAAACAGTATGGAAATTATCCATACTGCAGATCTTTCTCGTTCCGTATTATGGGGTTATCGAAAAGCCTTTCCCGCATGGATGGACGCCGACAGCAATTTGGGTCATGGATTTTAAACAGAGAAGCAGGGCTGCTTCCGGTCAAACAAGCTTTTACTCATAGCAGTTTACAAGACTATCTACTTTTTCCCAGTTCTCGACACCGGTAAATCCAATTTTTTCCCATTCTTCATCAGGAAAAGCCTTACCTTCAAATATAGCGGTCTGACCCTCTGATAAAGTAAATATATAACAGTCCCCTTCATCCAGAATGAATGCCCTGGCGCTCAGCATGCCTCTCACGAGTTTTTCAACATGAAGTTTATGCTCACCGGCTGAAAGGTTTATGTTTCTTTCATAATCATCTTTCAACTTATGAGCTCCCAGCAGAATTCCATCAATGGAGTATTGCATATATCGAAAATAGATACGTGGCTGTCTGAGCTCTTTTAAAGTCGTCCCTTTTGAAACGATTTTCATGGTAGATGAATTTTGCGAATAGTTTTTTTCAGGTTTACTGTTTATATCCTGAACTAAAAATTTTCCTTCGGTTATCTGCTTACATGATGTAGTAAACAGCAGCAGGCATGAAAGCATAAAGATGCCTATGCAACATCTACAAAGATTATTGACTGATCCTGATAATTTCATAAAGCAACCTTTTTTTGTCATCTTGCCTGTTTATCAAAACAACTACCTGAACAATCAATCTTTCCTGTGGCCATGCTCCGCCTTGCCGATCCCGCCATAAGTCTCTTCACCAAAAACAATCGCCTGATACGTCAGCACTTCAATATTTTTGTAGTTGTTTCTCCAGGTCATACCCGGAGCTCTCTGTTTTCTGCACAGATAGGACAGAAACTGCTCCTTATCCGGAAGCTGTTTCCAAACCTGTGGCAGGAAGGTCGAACTTCCATATTTTGTTTTTAAAATAACACCGTCTTTCTCAGGACGAAGTTTTTCAAGCAGATCCTCCGGCGAATTAAACAAAATTTTCTCGGGAGCTGTCAACACACTAATTTCAATTTTAATATCCTTTAGTTCATCATATCTGACCCTGGGAAATCTTGAATCATGCACTGCTGCAGCAATTGCACGGCCAATCACATTCTGATAAAGCGGAAGATGCCTTTCAAATATCCCGATACACCCCCTGAGACCGGTCCCCTTTTTCATAAGCGTAACAAAACAGGCACCATTTACCCTGAGATTTTCGCTCACTTTTCTATCATCTATTTTCAGTTTTGATCCATCCTTTAAATACATAGTCAAAGTATTTCGGGCCAGCCGGATCAGAAAATCCTTGTCCGCATCAGAGAAGTTCGCCTCCTGCGCTGATGTTTTACATGGCACGCAAAGAAAAATCAGGCAGGCAATAAAAATAATCTGATTTCCTGTTTTCATCATTAGGCTCCATTTCAAAGGGTCACAAACCTGTCAATATCCGGATCATATACAGCTTTTCTTTTTGTAATAAAATCCCGTATCCCGTCATCCTCATAATTGTCAAACAGCCTGAAAATGAGGACCTGCATCATATCAAAGGCTTCCATTCCGGGCTCTTCTATAAATGTTTCCACATTGGTTATGGATGTTTCGGGCTTATAACGAGAATTCAGTTCAGCCATCTTTCTGTCTTTTTTCCGCAAATGGGAAATGATCTCTCTCTTTACAGGTTCTCTCCTTAAATAATCGGCAATCGATCTCAAATAAAAAGATACTGCATTTTTTTTATATTCCAGAACAGGCCCCATACGGCAAAATTCTATATATGCGCGAACCTTTTTTCTGAAAAAAGCAAGATGGCGATTTCGATCATCCGGCTTTATTTCCGGACGAAAAAGCATTTTTCCCTTCAGCTCCTTAACAACAACAGGAATCAATTTTTTTCTTCTTGAAACAGCATCTGATTCAAAAATTTGAAAATACTCCTTAAAACTCATCATTCCCGGCTGAGTTGTTTCCTCTAACCCACTTTCCTGGAGAATACTTTCGATTTGAGGATCAAGAAGCTTATCCAGCACAAATTCTTTACCATCAAGACCGACTGCCTGTAAAGGCTTGAAATATTCTACCGGGAGTGCATCCCGGCCGGCTTTTCGTTTCAGAAAAAATTGCAACCCCTTTGTTACGGGTATTCTGGCCTGCCCTGTTGGATTCAGCGCACTTGTGTAGGAAGGAATGATTAAAAAGGCGCCTTCCGGAGTAATTTCGGAACCGTAATTGTCCGTAATGGAAGATTTAATGCTTTCAAAATCTTCATCTAGACCGGAAGGAATCAGAAGTTCTTCCAGATCATGCTGGGCGCTCATACTTTTGCAGACCTCGTTTTCTATCGCTTCTATCCTTTTTCGGTTTTTCCCGGTAATACTGACGGCAAAATCAGCATCCATCTCTAAAAGTTTCTCGACAACCTGTCTCGACCCTTCCGGAACCTTTGTCAGAAAACCATATTTGGAACGATACCCATTCTTTTCCATGAACTCAACAATATCGGTTATATTCCTGTTTTCATGTTTCCAATCCAATGGATCAGATGCGCTGTAGAGTGTAAACTCCCGGTTGCCTGTTTCAACCGTCTCTTTTATGAGTCTTTTTACCGCACCAAATGTAAAGTGCTTTCTGACGCCCGGCAGAGCCCATTCATTACATCGCCTGCAAAAATTGCTGCAGCCGACAGACAGTTGAATCAAAATTACCGTCCCCAGCAATACCCGGAGCTGATTTTTAGTTATTCCGAGCTGACGTGACCATGAATTGCAGGATACATATTGAGGATTTTGTATCAGCACACTTGCGCTGCCTGATAGCCTTTTTCGTATGGACTGATAGATTCCCTGCAAGTCGCTTTTACAGCCTGAACCCAGAATCCCGGATGACTTTTTTACAGCATGCT
>JAQYVL010000190.1 GCA_030145525.1 Desulfobacterales bacterium | reverse complement strand
CATTGCATCTGCTGATGAGGTATCCGGCAACCTTTCCCCTGTTCCCTGCCCAGAAACCTGATTGTCACCTTGTTGTGTATCGGGTTTTTCAGGGTGGACAACTGTTTCAGAAGAAGTCGGAAATCGACTTTTCTGCCGTTTAATCCTTTTTTCAAGCTTTATTTCAAGCTCCTGAATGGCTTCCTCTAAAGAGTCCGCCATTGCAACAACCTCCCCCTGGCTCACAATCATCCGTTTCAGCTCCGGTATCTTTAAACGGGTTGCGGAACTCAAATAAACTGGTTGAATATACAAAACAATATTTCCGACCGGAAGGATAATCATACGGCCCCGTATTACTTCAGAACCTGCCTGATCCCAGAGCGTCAACTTCTGAGCAATATCCGTATCCTGATCAATAAGCGTATTAATCTGGGAGGGGCCATAAACTTGAATACCCTTTGGGAAACTGTAAACAAATATTTTGCCGTAATTATCTCCATCGCAGCCGGCAATGGCAAGAGCGCTCAGATTGTTCCTTCCGATAGGGCTCAGCGGACTGAGCAGAAAAAATTCCTGCTTTGTTGAATCAAAAAGTTTCAAGGTCAGATAATATGGTTTCATGGGAACTGACTGATTTACTGACTTTAATTTGGGCAGCTCCCATGCGTCTTCGTGGAGATAGAACATTTCAGGATCTGTCTGATGATAATCTGCATACATGGTTAACTGGTATTCAAATAAATCCTTTGGATAACGAAGATGCTGTTTCAGCTCCGGATCCATTTTTTCAATCGGCTTGAGCAACCCCGGATAAATTTTCTGATATGTCCTTATAATCGGATCTTTTGATGAGGTTATGTAATAATCGATAGAGCCGTTATATGCATCGGCCACAATCTTCACTGAATTCCGAATATAATTGATCCCGGATCTATAAGGTTGTGCATTAGGATATTGATCGGAAAATGTATAGGCGTCCTGTATCCAGAAAAGCCCTTTGGACGTTGTTGCGATATATGGATCGCCGTCCAGTAAAAAGAAGGGGGTAATAATCTTTATGGATTCTCTTATATTTCTGCGAAATAAAATTCGGCTGTTTTCCATGGTTTTTGAAGTAAAGAAAATATTCCGATCTTTAAAGTGTACTGCAAAAAGCAGCTTTTTAATAAAGGAAGAGAGAGGGATTCCTCCTCTCCCGTTATAGTTTACCAGTTCATTGGTTTCATCTTTGGGATGATCGACTTCACCGACTTCGTTTGGAACGATTGCATAGTCATAGTGTCCCAAACCGTAATAAATACCGGGATTGTTTACACGAAGGTTATATTTGGATTCTACAGGCATGTCTCTTATGAACCAGGTCATTGACTCATCTCCCCCCTGTGCGGCAGGAGTCATCACAATGCCGTACCCGTGAGTGTATTGCAGATGTCTGCTTTGCCATGTCCTGGCAGATTCCGGAAGATTCCCAAGATCCAGCTCTCTAGGCGAAAGGTAAACCTGCTGATACCGTCCGGATACAAAATAGCGGTCCACATCCACCCCATGAAAGTTATAATAGGGTTTAATTCCCTGAAGCTGTTTGTAGACATCCACCAAAAGCGTCCTGTCCCAGACAGGAATATTTCGAAGGCTCTCATGAACATCCGGATTTTCAGTGATTCGGGAAGTCTGCTCCAGTTTATAATTTAACTTTGTTATCTTGCCCAGATCATATGCATCAAGAGTCGCCTTGATATTTGACTCGATATACGGTTTTTCATATGCGACAGCGTTCGCTTCTATCAGATTGTTTTCAATCAGTCCGGGGATGAAATCCGAATTGTACCCCAGCACGGAAAGCATAAACAATATTCCGAAAACAAACACTTTTTTAATGCCTTTTCCTTTTAAAATATAAAAAACAAGAGAAATGGCCGTGCATATAAAAAAGGCTATTGCTGCCACAATAAGGGGCAGGATAACCCATATTTCTGTAAATCCCGGACCAAAAAAAAGAGGCTGATGAGTATTTTTGTAAAGCAGAGAATAACACTGGAGCACAAATCCCCATACCTGGATGGCCATGGTAAGAAGCACCAGAAGTATCACGTGAGTCTTGGCACCGGAAGGAAACTCCTGCTTTTTTCCTGCCAGAATGCGTTTTTCAATCCAGTACAAAAATATAATACTTCCCAGGAGCAGTAAAAAGATGGATAAAAGTTCATTTTGAATCAGCCTGAAAAAGGGGAAAGAAAACAAATAAAAGCTGATGTCATGACCATAAATGGGATCTTTCATACCGGAAGCCTGTCCGAAAATAAACAACAGCCCTTTTTCCCATTGCTGAAAAAACGGCAGTGCAATCGGAACTGCCAGAATCAAAGAAAGCGGCAAATAAATTTTCATTGAGCCGGATTGAAACATCCGTAACAATTTCCAATAGGTCTTCTGACTGGAATCAGACGAGGCCGTAGTGCCTAAAAATCTTGAGGCGATCCAGAAATTGAAAAAAAAGATAATGAAAAAAAACAGGGTGACGCTCATGAATGTAATATATTTATAGGAAAGCCTCTGAAGAAAATAACCTCCATAGCCAAGAGAATCAAACCACCAGAGGTCGACAAAAAAACCGAGAGACCGAAAGGATAGAACAAGATAAAAAATACCGCCAATAAAAATAAGGCTTATTAAAATTTTTAACCATTTTTTTAAATTCCGCATATTTTTCCCTTTGTTTTAGTCAGAAAACTGTAATCGGCATAGCTATATCATCAAGAAATACAATTTATTATGGGACAACTGCCTGCCAAGATCAGGCATCGGATACGATTTACCCTAAATGGTTATGAAAAACCCTAACTATGGTCAACAAAAAAAATCTGTCGTTTATTCGGCTGAATAATTGACTGTTCTGAAAATGCTTATTAAGCTATTCAATTGAAATTAACAACAGAAACCAACTGATCTTGACAAATTAATATGAGATGGCTTCGTAAAAAGCCAGGTAACGGCGCGGCGCTCCGTTACCTGGCTTTTTACGAGACTGACAATATGAGGTCATATCAAAAATTGAAATAATCTTATTATTCAAAATGGTTATAGAAGATGCTTAAAAACTCATTCCAACATATACCAGGAGTTGGAGCAAAAACCGAATCAAAACTTTGGAGTTTGGGTTTTCATGAATGGGACAGCCTGCAACGCCCGATTAACGTGAAACCACCTCTCAAGAAGCTCGAAACCGTTCGCGGTCTTCTTCATGAATCAAAACGGCACTTGGAGCAGGGAGATATTAAATACTTTGAGGATCGTCTGCCTGCAAATCTTCACTGGCGATTTTTTCCGGAATTCAGAGATAGGGCTGTTTATCTGGACATTGAAACCGACGGTCTGGAAAGCGGCTATGACTGCATCACTGCCATTACCCTGTATGATGGTGAAAATATATCCTGCTATGTTAACGGCCAAAATCTTAATAATTTTATTCAGGATATTAAAAATTATGACATGATCATCAGCTATAATGGAAAGTGCTTTGATATTCCGTTTATTGAAAATTATTTTAATATAAAACTTCATCAAGCGCATATTGATCTGAGATTTGTTCTTGCCGGATTAGGATTTAAAGGAGGACTAAAGGCCTGTGAATCATCTCTTGGAATGAATCGTGGAGATCTATCTGATATTGACGGCTTCTTTGCAGTACTTCTATGGAAAGACTACAAACTAAATGGAAACCGGAAAGCGCTTGAGACACTTCTTGCATATAATATAGAAGACACTGTCAATCTTGAGAGGCTCATGGTAACTGCGTATAATCTGAAGCTAAAGGAAACTCGGTTTCACGGGGAAAAAAGAATTTCCCTGCCGGCATTTCCAACATTCCCCTTCAAAGCTGACACGGAAACAATAGAAAAAATCAGACGCAAATATTATGGTGGTTCGCTGAACAGAAATGTTTATGTTTTTCAGGTGTAATTTAGAATGATTGCTTCAAAAAAAAGCAGAAGGATAACAGCCCCGACTAAAGATATTTCTGAATCCAGTCGATTGTAAGGCCTATAAACTGAGACAAATGTTCACCGTCAAAGTCATGAGCAGCCTCTTTTACTTCCATATATTTGTGATCGCTATCCTGAGGCATTTTTGAAAATGCCTCCTCTGTGAATTCGGGTTTAACAACCGTATCAGCGCCCCCCTGAATAATCAGGGAAGGAATTGTAAAACACCTAAGATAGGAATTCGCATCCAACCCAAAGGCTTCTTTTGTAAATGATGAACTAACGAGAACCGGAGGATAACTCCCCGAAGAATTCTGCTTCACCGCGATAAAAGGCATGATGCTCAGTATTTTTGAGGCCATTCGTTCAAATCCGGAAGCAATCCTTTTCGGATACATGGCAGGAGCCCAGAATACAGCGGTTTTCCTGGCCGGAATCCTTGCTGCAAGGGAAGTGATCCCCCCGAAGCTTAAACCGATTGTTCCGATACGGAAATAACCTTTTTGTACGGCCCATTCAGCAACATCCTCCAGGTCTGCAATTTGTCTGGATAGCAGAATGGGTTCTCTTTTGTTTTCACCTGATCCGGAAAAATCAAATGCAAGCGTATCATAACCTGCCCTGTTCAGCGCCGCGGCTGTGGTCTTGAAACGACCCCATTCCAGCTTGTCTCCTTTAAAACCGTGACACAGGATAACGATACTGTGTTTTTTGAATACGCTGCTATCTTTCTGTGCAGAAAAAAAAATGGAATGGAGGAGCTTTCCGTCCCGGTTTGGTATTAGCAGTTTCTTTTCAACCATTATTTCGCATTACGGGTAGATGATCCGAAAAGCCTTTCGAAAAAGTGTAATTTTCTCTTTTAAAAAACGCTTACGGCAAATGAAACTCATCACCACCAGGTTAATCATAATTCAGCAAGCTGACTCTCGCTGTAGCATACCTATAACTGGTTTCAAGGTTTCTCTATCAAATTTTTCACCGCCCGGGTGATAAGCTCAGAAACACTCTCGCCGGTCTTGCTTCTTTCCGCCTCAATCAAATCATTAATTTTCCGATCCACCTTGAATTCAAGCTGTTCCCTGGACTCTTTCACAAAAGCACCGTTTTTCCATATCCCGCGCACTGAGATACCATTGGAAAGTTGATAGACTCCTTCGCCATGCTGCTTGCCGTCTTTCCACTCGCCGTTAAAGAAAGATTTATCGGAGCCATAGAATACACCATGTCCATTTCGTTTATTATCTTTCCACTCACCCTCATAAAAAGCACCATTCGGCCAATTATATGCTCCATTTCCATGACAGTTGTCGTCTTGCCATTCTCCTTCGTAAAATGCACCGCCGGGAAGGCTTAAAATACCCCAACCTGTTCTTTTTCCTGCTTTCCATTCACCGTCATAGACATCTCCCTTGCTCCATTTATAAATGCCTTCGCCCTCCTCAAGGCCGTTCTTAAATTCTCCTTCATAACTGTCCTTTCCTTTTGCCCTGCCCTTTCCGTGAGCCAATCCATCTTTACATTCCCCTTCATATGATTCGGCAATATCCTTATCAAGAACTTTGCACTTGATCTCTTTTGCCTGCAAATCTTCTGCATATATGAAAAAGAGTACCGCAACAAAAAGCATAATCAAACAATTCCGGAACATGAAATCTCTCCGTAATCTCAATATATTGAAATCAAAATAACAATTTCTTTTTTAAACGATTATTACATGTTATACCCGAATTCATCCGGAAACAATAGAGGCAATTTCAAAACAAAGGACTTGTCTCCAATTACTCCAACATCCGTAACGAGCCCGATGCAAATCGATGAACCGCTCTTACAGCCGGCTGCGGAAAATCCGGGCAATAAAACCATTGCAAAAAGCGAAATCCATATAATTTTGATAAAGCTGCCTTTCATATACCATTCTCCTTTATCAGCCAGGGATATCTGCCGTAACAACTTGATTCGTATCCTTCAAATAAGAGCAATAATTACAGGCAATAACTGTTATATATGAATGAACGGCCCGAGCGTGTCAAGTTTGAAGTAAACGGGCATTGCAAATTTCAATTATATATCTGAATAGAAATTGTTTGTTTCGGATTTATTATAGCCGGGAAAGAACACTGAAATGAATTTCTACTAAAGCTGCCGGTTCCAACAAGCCTTTTTCGTTAATAGCGATAATTAAAAGAGACCATTATTCAACTTATAAAAATTATTGTTATTCGATTTCACTTCCTATACTTAAAAATGAAAGCAAAATATTATTATCTATAACACGGCAGATGGCAAAGCTTCTGTATCCCTCTATGCCAAAGATGGAATGGTATGGATGAATCAGAATCAACTGGCGGAACTTTTTGACACCTCCAAGCAAAATATCGGTCAACATATAGCTAACATACTGAAAGATGGTGAGTTAGAAAAAAATTCAGTTGTAAAGAATTTCTTTACAACTGCCTCCGATGGTAAAGAATACAGTGTGACCTTTTATTCATTGGATATGACTTTAGCCTTTAATGAAAAACCCCTGCTGACTGGCAAAGGGAAAATCAGCAATGCGGCAATGGATTTATTCATGAAAAAATTCAAAAACCAGTATCGCATACCATCAGCACGCCTTCAATCATGGGATTACAGTTGGGATGGTGCCTATTTTATTACCATTTGCACTAATAACAAAATGCATTGTTTCGGCGAGATTGTTGATTGTAAAATGCAATTATCACATATTGGAATTTTGGCAGATGTGTTTTGGTATGAAATAAAAAATCATGCAAAAAATGTCGAATTAGGTCAATTTGTGGTAATGCCAAATCACGTGCATGGTATACTAATCATAAATAATGGTGGAAATGACAACCATCATGGAAACGATTGTGGCGACGGTAGAGACAAGGCATGCCTTGTCTCTAC